>NZ_NHPJ01000050.1 GCF_002252985.1 Halorubrum halodurans
CCGCGGCGTCGACGACGACCTCGTCGCCTTCGCCGACGACGCGGGGGTCGACGACCCGAGCGGCGAGCGCGCCTGAGACGGCCGCGCCGCTAGAGGCCGAGCTCGCGACCCAGCACGACGTGTTGGATCTCGCTCGTCCCCTCGCCGATCTCCATCAGCTTCGCGTCCCGGTAGAACCGCTGGGGGGCGAAGTCGGTGGTGTAACCGTAGCCGCCGAGCGTCTGGACCGCCTCCTCCGCGACCTCGCGGGCGGCCTCGCTGGCGTCGAGCTTCGCCAGCGCGGACGCCTTCGTCACCGGCTCGCCCGCGTCGTACCGCGTCGCCGCCTTGTGCGTCAACAGCCGCGCGCGCTCGATCTGGCGGTACATGTGGACGACCTTGTCGCGGATCGCGTCGAACTTCGCGATCGGCTTCCCGAACTGCTCGCGCTCGCCCGCGTACTCCTTGGCGGCCTCGTAGGCCCCCTGCGCGAGTCCCACGGAGAGCGCGGCGATGGAGATCCGCCCGCCGTCGAGGGTCTTCATCGTCTGTGCCCACCCCTCGCCCTCCTCGCCGAGCAGGCGATCGGCCGGGAGGCGGAGGTCGTCGAACCGGATCTCGCAGGTTGGCGAGCAGTTGAGTCCCATCTTCTCCCAGACGGTCGTCACCTCGAAGCCGTCGTCGTCGGGGTCGACGATGAACGTCGAGATCCCGTCGTAGCCGGCGTCGGGATCGGTGACCGCCTTCACTAACACCGAGTTCGCGACGCTCGCGTTCGTGATGAACTGCTTCGTTCCGTTCAGGACGTACTCGTCGGCGTCGGGGTCGTACTCGGCGGTCGTCTCCATCCCGGAGGCGTCCGAGCCGCTGCCCGGCTCCGTCAGCGCCCACGCGCCGATCCCGTCGCCCTCCGCCAGCGGGCGCAGCCACTCCTCCTTCTGGGCCTCGGTCCCGAACGCCTCGATCGGCTTCGCGCCGAGCGAGGTGTGTGCCGCGTAGGAGAGCCCGATCCCGCCGGAGACGCGGCCCAGCTCCTCGGTCACGAGCGCGTACGTGAGCTGGTCGCCGCCGAGCCCGCCGTACGCCTCGCTCACGGGGACGCCCATCACGTCGAGGTCGGCGAGGGACGCGAACACCTCCTCGGGGAACCGGTGGTCGTCCTCGATCTCCTGGGCGATCGGCCGGATCTCGGCCTCACAGAACTCCCTGACGGTGTCCCTGATCATCCGGTGTTCCGCGGACGGCTCGAACTCCATGACGAGAGGGTTCACCCGCCGCGAGCATAAACGGCACGACGGTCACGATCGATCGGGTCGGTTTCGGGGCGGCTCGCGACCCGTGTTGCCCGTGCTCGCGATCCTTTATGCGTCGCGGGCGCGTGAGCGGTTCGTATGGAGTTCCGCCGACTCGTCCGCGGGACGGTGAGCTGGCCCGAGCTGGAGCGGGTCGTTCGCGAGTTGGCGGACCGGTACGACCGCGAGAGCGTGCGCGTCGAGTTCCTCGACGCCGACAACTGGCTGTCGATCCCGTTCGTCCTCGACGACGACCTCTTCGTGAAGGTGATCACGAGACAGAACACGCTCGTCCACACGCTGTTCACCACCGGCCGGAACCTCGGCGCCTTCTCGGCCGGCACCGAGGGGTTCTTCGAGCGCCACGAGACCCCCTACGAGATGGCCCGCCACGAGCTCGAGGCCACCCGGAAGGTCCGCGAGATCGGCGTGAACGCCCCCGAGCCGATCGAGGCGTTCGAGGTGGACGAGTTCGGCGTCCTCGTGTTGGAGTACCTCCCCGAGTTCCGGACGCTCGACGAGGTCGACCACGAGCGGGAGCGGAAGCTCGCGCCGGAGCTGTTCTCGACCCTCCGGCGGATCCACGACGCCGGGCTCGCACACGGCGACGTCCGCGCGGAGAACGTCCTGGTGCTCGACGGGGAGGTGTACGTGATAGACGCCACGAACGTGAGCGAGGACGGCCGCGAGGACGCCCGCTCGTACGACCTCGCGAGCACGCTCGCCGCGCTGGAACCGCTCATCGGCGCGCCGGCGGCGATCGACGCCGCGCTCGCGAGCTACGATCCCGCCGAGCTGCTCGCGGCCCGCCGGTTCCTGGACTTCGTCGCGATCCGCCCGGACCACGACTTCGCCGCCGCGGAGCTCAAAGGCGAGATCGAAAAGCGCGCCACCGCGGAGCGGGAGGTCGCGTCCGAGACCGACCGCTCGACGTAGTCGGCGAGCGGCGTCGCCCGGCGGCCGTCAGTCCTCGAGCGACTCGCGGAGCACGGCCGCGACGCGCTCGATCGGCGGCCCCGCGAGCGGATCGACGGCGACGACCCGCTCGCGAGGGCGGCCGACCGGCCGCGCCACCCGCGCGGTCTCGACCAGACCGGCGTCGATCAGGCGGCGCTTGATCCGGGTGAACGTCGAGGGGCTCCCCAGGCCGGCGTCCTCGCAGGCGCGCCGGAGGGTGCGGTCGTGCGCGCCGTGGCGCGCGCCGACGGCGTACGCGCGGATCCGCGGTCCCACGGGGTCCGCCGAGTCGAGAGCGGGCCCCGGATCGAGCAGGCGGACGACGTCCGCGGCGGCCGCGGCTCCACACCGGTCCGCGAAGGCGGCGTACACCCGACGGCGGCTCGGCGTGTCGATCCGGTACGGGTCGGCGTCCGCGACGATCGGCTCGTACCGGTCCCGAAGCGTCGGATCGTCGCCGACGCGACGCCACCGGGGGGCCGACTCGTCGGCGGCCTCGACGAGGACGCAGCCGCCGTCGTCGCCGACGAGGAGGGCGTTCGGCTGGGGGTCCGGGAGCGTCAGGAGTTCGAGCGCGTCCGCGTCGGCGAGCGCCGCGAGGCGGCTCGCCTCCCGGAAGCCGCTCGCGACCGACTCGAACGCGACGGGAGCCGCGAGCACGGAGGTCGAGGGGAGGTCGGTCGACGGCGTGGCCGCGTCCGACCCGCGGGCGCTCGATCCGTCGGCGGCGGCCCGGAGGGCGGAGACGTCCGGATCGACCAGGTCCGGCGCGGCCTCGCGGTACGCCTCGACGACCGCCGAGAGGAGCGACGACGCCGGATCGACGAGCAGCGGGTCCGCGAACGAACCGATCGACAGCGACCCCTCCGCGGTCGGGATCGCCGGTTCGGCGGGCATGGCTCACGGTTCGGGGCGGTCGGATTAAACGCGGCGGTGGTGGAGGCCGACGACGCTACTCCCGAACGGTGACGGCGCCCTTCATCCCGACCGCCTCGTGGGGCGTACAGACGTACGGGTGGACGCCGGACTCCTCGAACGTGTGCTCGAAGGTGTGGCCGGCCTCGCCGACGGTCTCGCTCTCGAACGCGCCGTCGGCGTGGGAGACGTTGTGGTCGCCGCCCTCGCCGGTCCACTCCCACACCACCGTCGTGCCGGGGGTGACCGCCACTGCGGCCGGGCCGAAGGAGAGCCCGTTCGCGGCGCCGACCTTCACGGTCACCTCGTCGGCGTCGGTGCGGTCCACGGTGGCCTCGTAGTTGCTCACGCCGTCGAACCAGCCGTCGTAGTTCGGCTCCTCCGAGAGGTAGTCGACGTCCCCGCCGCCCGACTCGCCGCCGTCTCCCCCGGATCCGTCCTCGCCGTCGCCTCCGGCACTTCCGCCGGATCCGCCGTCGCTTTCGCCGCCTCCGCCCGATCCGCCGTCGCCTCCGCCGCCTCCGCCGGATCCGTCGCCGGCGCTGCCTCCGGAACACCCCGCGAGGAGCGTCGAGACGCCGATCGTCGCCGTGGTTCCGATGACCGTCCGCCGGTCGAGTGTGTCTCGGGTCATACGGTCTCGCGTACGGGTCGGAGGGGGATACCCCCGGTGAGCGTTCCCGCGATCCGGGCCGGGAGACCGAACAGTTCGGGTCGCCGGGATAAGGGGTCGTCACGCCGGAGCGTGATCGGGGGGACCGACGCGTCGACGCCGGGCTCGTGAGCGCAGGGCTCGACCGTCGTCGCCGGTGTCGCCGGATCGGTACGTAGAAACTCCGCGGCGGCGTGTGTTCCGACGATGGGAGACGACGCCGACGGGGACGGGAACGTGGACGCCGAGGAGCGGCTCAAACGACAGCGGAACGACCTCCGGCTACTGAATCAGGTGATGCGTCACGACATCCGCAACGACCTCCAGCTGATCGGCGCGTACGCGGAGCTCCTCGAGGAGCACGTCGACGAGGAGGGAGCGGCGTACCTCGAGATCATCAGGGAGAACACACGGAGCGCGGTGGACCTGACCGCGACGGTGCGGGACCTCGCGGAGGTCATGCTCCGCGACGAGGTGGAGACCGGGCGCGTCCCCCTCGACCGGATCCTCTCCCAGCAGGTCGAGGAGGTCCGCTCGGCGTACTCGACGGCGGTGTTCACCGTCGAGGGGTCGTTCCCGAACGAGGCGGTCGTCGCCGACGAGATGTTGAGTTCGGTCTTCCGGAACGTCCTGCGGAACGCGGTCCAACACAACGACGAGACGCCGCCGAGGGTCGAGGTCTCCGCCGCCGTCGTCGACGACCCCGACGGCAACGACGCCGACGGCGACCCCGAGTACCTCGAGGTGCGCATCGGCGACAACGGACCGGGGATCCCGACGGCCCGGCGCGAGGAGGTCTTCGGGAAGGGCGAGAAGGGTCTCGACAGTCCGGGCGCGGGGATCGGGCTGTACCTCGTCCGGTCGCTCGTCGAGACCTACGGCGGGGAGGTCCGCGTCGAGGACAACGAGCCGAAGGGGGCGGTCTTCGTCATCCGACTCCGGCTCGCGGCGTGAGCCGGAGGGCATCGAGCGCGGTCGGCGTGACCGGCGTGAGTCCGGCCATCGCGGGCGCGACCGTCGCGGGCGCGGCCGCGTCGCTCACTCCTCGTACTCCATCGCGACGGAGTTGATACAGAACCGCTTGCCGGTCGGCTCCGGTCCGTCGTCGAAGACGTGGCCGAGGTGTGAGTCACACGAGGCACACCTGACCTCGGTGCGGCGCATCCCGTGGCTGGTGTCGAGCGTCGTCGTCACGGAGTCCTCCTCGGCGGCGTAGAACGCGGGCCAGCCGCAGCCCGACTCGTACTTCGTCCCGGCGTCGAAGAGGACCTCGTCGCAGGCCGCACACCGGTACTCGCCGTCCTCGGGGAGGTGGTCGACGTACTCGCCCGAGAAGCGCGCCTCGGTGCCGCTCTCGCGAAGCACGCGGTACTCCTCCTCGGAGAGCCGCTCTCGCCACTCCTCGTCGGTCAGGTCCGCGAGGTCGTCCGCGTCGGTCGACGGCGCGTTCGTGTCGCTCATGGCGGGCGTAGGGGCCGCGTCGGTAAGGCGGTTGTGGCGGAGCCGTTGCGGATCTCGAAACGTGCCGTCCCTCGGCGATCCACGGGCGTGGACACCCTCCCGCCTCCGCGACCCGAGGGATTCAAGATACTGCCGAACGCCTTCTCCGACGATGCGTCAGGACCACCTCATCACCGCGACCCAGCTCTCGCGGGATGACATCGAGGCGGTGCTCGATCGGGCCCGCGAGGTCGCCGCCGACCCCGAAGCGTACGCGGGCCGACACGCGGGGACGATGCTCGCGCTCTGTTTCTTCGAGCCGAGCACGCGCACGCGGATGAGCTTCGACGCCGCCGCCCAGCGGCTCGGGATCGACACGATAGACATGGGCGACGTCGACTCCTCGTCGGTCTCGAAGGGCGAGTCGCTCGCGGACACCGTCCGCGTCATCGAGGGGTACGCCGACTCGATCGTGTTGCGCCACCCGAGCGAGGGCGCGGCGACGCTCGCCGCGGAGTTCGTCGACGTCCCCGTGATCAACGCCGGGGACGGGGCGGGCCAACACCCCTCCCAGACCCTGCTCGATCTCCACACGATCCGGGAGAACCACGGGCTCGACGACCTCACCGTCGGGATCATGGGCGACCTGAAGTACGGCCGGACGGTCCACTCGCTCGCGACCGCGCTGACCAACTTCGACGCCCGCCAGCACTTCATCAGCCCGGAGTCGCTGCGGCTGCCCCGGTCCGTCCGGTTCGATCTCCACGAGACGGGCGCGCAGGTGCGCGAGCACGACGACCTGGAGGCGGTCCTCCCCGAGCTCGACGTGCTGTACGTCACCCGCATCCAGAAGGAGCGGTTCCCCGACGAGAACGAGTACCACCGCGTCGCCGGCGAGTACCGGATCGACGCCGACACGCTCGACGCCGCCCCCGACGACCTCACCGTGATGCACCCGCTCCCCCGCGTCGACGAGATCGCCCCCGACGTCGACGACACCGAGCACGCCCGCTACTTCGAACAGGCGCACAACGGGATCCCGGTCCGGATGGCGCTTCTCGACACGCTGCTGGAGAACGCCGAGGCGGCCGAGGGGATGGAGGTGGACCGATGAGCGACCACGAGCTTCGCGTCTCGAAGATCCGCGACGGCACCGTGATCGACCACGTCGAGGGGGGGCAGGCGCTCAACGTCCTCGCGATCCTCGGCATCGACGGCTCCGAGGGGCTCGGCGTCTCCGTGGGGATGAACGTCCCCTCCGACCGGCTCGGCCGGAAGGACCTCGTCAAGGTCGAGGGACGGGAGCTCTCCCAGTCGGAGGTCGACGTCCTCTCACTCATCGCGCCCGAGGCGACGATCAACATCATCCGCGAGTTCGAGGTCGTAGAGAAGAACCGCGTGACCCGTCCCGACCGCGTCGTCGGCGTCCTCTCGTGTCCCAACCGGAACTGTATCACCAACGCCGACGAGCCGGTCGACACCCGGTTCGAGGTCGTCGCCGACGGCGTCCGCTGTGACTACTGCTCGACGGTGCTGCGGTCCGACATCGCCGATCACATCGACGTCTAGCTCACGGCCCGTCGCGGTCGTCGGCCTCCTCGCCCCCGTTACGGTCGTCGGATCCCCTGCCCCCGTCGCGGTCGTCGGGTTCCCCCATCCGAGCGCTCGAACGTCGATAGTTTTTAGCGACCGCCGGTCGATGGTACGCCCATGGGAACGAAAGCGAAACTCGTCGTCGTACTGTCGCTCGTGGTCCTCGCGTACGTCCTCCTCTCCGGCGATAAACAGCCGGTCGAGGTGGAGTAGGGGACCACGGGAGAGAACAGCCGCGGACGCGCGACCGCTCGGGCGCAAGCCCGCCGTTTTTACCCGTCACCCGCGTAGCGACTCGCATGTACGGGGTCGTCACGCGGAACGCCGACGAGGTCGAGATGGAGCCGTTCGACCTCGGGTGCTACGAGGTCAAGGACGTCACCGGGCGGGCGGCCGCGCCCCTCCCGAACGCCGTGAACATGGTGTCGTGTTTCGGGGACAACGCGGCCGCGAGCGAGAACCCGGAGCTCGTCCCGGTCGACGACCGCGGCGAGCCCGCGACCCGCGACCGCGAGTACTTCGACTGGGCGTACGTCTGCCCGACCCACCCGGAGTACCGCGAGGGGCTCCTCGAGATCATCGAGGACTGCGCCGCCGAGAGCGACGACGTGCGCCTCGACGACGTGGGGTTCCCGCGCGAGGGGTTCTGTCGCTGTGACCGCTGCGAGCGGCTGTTCGCCGAGAGCGACCACGGGGAGTGGGCCGACTGGCGCGCCGACGTCATCACGGAGTTCGTCGCCGAGGCGGCGGACCGGATCCCCGGCCGGACGCTCCTCACCCTCTACCCCGACCCGTATCCCGGCCACCTCCGCGCGCGCTCCGGGCTCGACCTCGACGCCCTGACGGCGCACGTCGACGAGTTCGTCGTCCCGCTGTACGACACCGAGTACGCGACCACCTACTGGCTGGAGTCGATCTTCCGCGGGTTCCGCTCGCGGCTCGGCGGCGACTACGACCTCCACGGCGCGCCGCCGGAGACGCCCGTCTCGGCCGAGCTCTACGCCGTGAAAGTCGGCGTCGACGAGCTGATCCACGCCGCCGAGGTGGCGGAGACGTACGCGAAGGACGTGTTCTTCGGCTACGACGCCAACAACGCGGCCGCCGCGCTCCGCCGGAAGGACGCCGACGGCCGCGATGGGAAGGTCCACCGCCCGGAGTAGATCGCGATCAGTCGTCCCGCGCGAACGCCGCCGTCTCCGGCTCGATCCAGAGCGGCTCCCCACAGCCACACCGGACGCGGAACGCGTCGTCGTACCGGCGTCCACAGCGGCAACAGGTCGACCGGGCGGACGTGGTGGCCGTGGGATCGCCGGAGGGTATGCGTTTCCCCCGCGGTCGCCGGCGGGCCGGGAGCGTCCCGCCGCGACGCTCGCCCGCGCGGTGGACGACGGGAACGTGAACGAGGGTTTATGAGTGGCGGCGGACGAGACCCACGTGACCGGCCGCCGGTGTGTGACACCGCTGGTCGTCTCGCGTTCGCGTGAGGCGGTCACCTTTCAACGTCCGCACCGTAGCGGCGGTCGCCCTACAGCCGCCAGCCGACGGCTCGTCGAGGGCGGCCCGTCACTCGTCCGGTCGCGGTCGCCTCACCGATCGACCTCCCCCATGATCGTGTCCAGACTCCCGAGCGAGGCGATCAGGTCCGGGATCGCCTCGCCATCGGCCATCTCCGGGAGCGCCTGGAGGTTCGAGAAGGAGGGGCCGCGGATCTTGAAGCGGGCGGGTTTGTCGGTGCCGTCCGACCGGATGTAGATGCCGAGTTCGCCCTTGGCGGCCTCGACGGCGCGGTAGATCTCCGTATCGTCGTCGGGGCGGAGCGTCCGCGGGACGTTGGCCTGGATGGTTCGTTCGTCCTCGGGCCAGTCCTCGAGCAGGTCGACGCACTGTTCGATGATCTTCGCGGACTCCTCGACCTCGCGCATCCGGACCAGCAGCCGCGAGTAGTTGTCACAGCCGTCCTCGGTCACCACGTCCCAGTCGAGCTCGTCGTAGTAGCCGTACGGGTCGTCGCGACGCAGGTCGTAGTCGACGCCCGACCCGCGGAGCACCGGCCCCGTACAGCCGTAGTCCTTCGCGACCGCCGGCGGGAGGACCCCGGTGTCGATGGTCCGCAGCTGGAGGATCTCGTTGCGGGTGAGCAGATCGTGGTACTCCTCGAGTCGTCGCGGGAGCCCGTCGAGGAACTCGTGGATCCGCGAGAAGAACTCCTCGCGGGGCTCGGGCAGGTCCCAGACGACCCCGCCGAGCCGGAAGTAGTTGAACATCAGCCGCTGGCCCGTCAGGTCCTCGAGGATCTCCTGGACGCGCTCGCGTTCCTGGATGGCGTACATGAACGTCGCCGTGAAGTCGCCGATCACGTCGAGCGCGTACGCCCCCATCGCGAGCATGTGCGAGAGGATCCGGCTGAACTCCGCGCTCATCGTCCGGATCACCTGCGCGTACTCGGGGACGTCGACGTCCGCGAGGTCCTCGGCCGCCCGCGCGTACGCCCACTCGTTGAGCAGGCCGGCGCCGCCCCAGTCCCACCGGTCGGGGTACGGCATGATCTGGTGGCGGTAGGTGCCCGACTGGGCCATCTGCTCCTCACAGCGGTGGATGTAGCCGATGTCCGGCTCCACGCCGACCACGTCCTCCCCGTCGAGCGTGACCTGGAGGTGGAGGACGCCGTGGGTCGCCGGGTGGTGCGGGCCGACGTTGAGGAGCATCGTGTCGCTCCCGGTCGCCGTCGACGATCCGGGTTCGACGGGCTCGTTCTCGGAGAGCGTGACGATCTGCGGGCGGTCCTCGTCGTAGTCCATCGAGAGCGGGTGTCCCTGCCACGTCTCGGGCAGCAGGATCCGCCGGAGGTCGGGATGGTCGTCGTACTCGATCCCGATCAGGTCGTACGCCTCCCGCTCGTGCCAGTCCGCCGTGCGGAACACCGCCTCGCCCGACTCCGAGACCGGACGGTCCTTGTCCGCCGGCACGACGACGCTCACCTCCCGCGTCGGGTCGTCGAACGAGCGGAGGTGATAGATCGTCTCGTACCGGTTCTCGTACTCCTGGGCGGTCACGCAGGCGAGGTGGTCGTAGCCGGCTCGCTCCTTCAGCGTCGAGAGGGTCTCCTGGACCGCGTCCGGGCGGACGCGGACGGCGGGCGCGTTCAGGTGCGTCTCGCGGCCGACGATCTGTTCCTCGATCGCCGAGAACGGGTCCCGCTCCGCGTCGGCTGCGACAGCCTCGCTCGTCGCGTCGATCGACATGTGTGAACCGACGCGTCCGGGATACCCGGAGCTTCTGCCGGACCAGGACGGGTATTTATAAGCACCCGGTCGACACTGCCCGGCGTGAAGTATCTCCGAGTCGAGCTTCGGTACCCTCGCGAGCTCATGCATCCGATACACCTGCTCGTCGACGAGTCCGACGCGGTCGAGCGCGACGTTCTCGTCCACGGGACGGTGCTCGACGAGCCGGACGACACCTTCCTGTTCTACGTGGAGGGGGACATCGACGTGTACACCGACGCGCTCCGGTCCGCCGATCGGATCCGTGAGTTCGAGGTCACGCGGATCGACGAGACGGGCTACTACGTGTTTCTCACCCAGCGACGCGACCCGGTCGACGACGCGATGTTCGATCCGCTCCAGCGGACCGGCGTCGTGGTCGTCCCGCCGATCGACTTCCGGCCGGACGGGATCGCCCGCCTGACGATGGTCGGAACCGGCGAGCCGCTCCGGAACGCGCTCGCGGACCTCCCGGACCCGATCGAGACCACCGTCCTCCGGGTCGGCGAGTACGACTGGCGACAGGCGGTCTTCGATCCGGATCTGACCGACCGGCAGTTCGACGCGCTCGCGGCCGCGGTCGAGAGCGGGTACTACGACTCGCCTCGACGGGCCACCGTCGAGGAGGTGGCCGACCGGATCGACGCCGCGCCGAGCACCGCCTCCGAGCACCTCCGAAAGGCCGAGTCGGCCGTGATGGCCGCGTTCATGGACCTGCGCGAGGTGTCGTGAGGGCCGGCCGACGGGGGCTCGGCGACGCCCCCGGCCGGGCGGGGGGCTGCCCGGCACGACGCGGTCAGTGAACCGTCCGGTCGTCGCTCGTGTCGATCCCCTCGATCGGGTCGGCGTTCCCGAACTCGGGCGTCGGTCCGTCGCCGGGAGCGGCCCACTCGACGGCGTTACGGAGCACGCGCCGAACGTCGTCGTCGTGGTAGATCGGGTACGTCTCGTGGCCCGGCCGGAAGTAGAACACCCGGCCGTTCCCGCGCCGGTAACAGCAGCCGGAGCGGAACACCTCGCCGCCGGCGAACCAGGACGTGAACACGAGCGAATCGGGCTGCGGGACGTCGAACCGCTCGCCGTACATCTCCGTCTCCTCGAGTTCGACGTACTCGCCGATCCCGTCGGCGATCGGGTGGCCGGGCTCGACCGTCCACAGCCGCTCCGTCTCGGCCGCCTCGCGCCACTTGAGCGAGCAGCTCGTGCCCATCAGCCGCTTGAAGATCTTCGAGTAGTGCGCCGAGTGGAGCACCAGGAGCCCCATCCCGTCGAGGACGTTCTCGTGAACGCGGTCGACGACCTCGTCGCGGACCTCGTCGTGGGCGGCGTGGCCCCACCACGTGAGCACGTCGGTGTCCTCGAGGACTTCCTCCGTGAGCCCGTGGTCCGGGCCCTCGTCCAGGGTGGCGGTCCGCACCTCGTGGCCGGCCGCCTCGAACGCCTCGGCGAGCACCGCGTGGATCCCGTCGGGATACACCGCCGTGACGTCGTCGTTCGCGCGCTCGTGACGGAACTCGTTCCAGACCGTGACGCGTGCCATGGGAACCGTCCCGACCGGACGGACTTGTAGGCTCGCATCCCCGGCGGTCGGTCGACGGATCCGCCCCGTGATCCTCGGGCGGCGAGACCTCCGAGGGACGGCCGACCGTGGGACGGGAATGTCACGTAGCGACACATTTTATCGCTCCAGGCACGTATCCGTGCCATGCAGAGCGAGTATCGGGAGCGACTGTATCAGCTGTTTCTGACGTCCGACGCCGATACTGAAGCCGCCATCGAGCGTGCGCTCGACCTCGGGAGGGAGTATCTCGATCTGCCGCTCGGATTCGTCACCGAGATCGAGGAGGGGACGCAGTCGATCGCCCACGTCGTCGGGGAACACGACCTGATCGTGCCGGGAAACCGGTGTCCCCTCGACGAGGCCTACTGTCGGCGGACCATCGAGATCGACAGCGCGTTGGCCGTCCAGGACGCCTCGGCGTCGCAGGCGATCAGCGAGCGCGCACGCCAGGTGTTCGACCTGGGGACGTACATCGGCGTGACGATCCACGTCCACGACGAGGGGTACGGTACCGTCTGTTTCGCGTCCGAACGGACGCGCGGCGTCGAGTTCACCGAGTCGGAGGAGACCTTCGTCGAGATCCTCGCTCGGTTGATCGGACAGGCGCTCGAACGACGGCGGTTCGAACGGGAGCTGCGTGCGAGGAACCACCGTCTCGAACGGGAGCGGAGCCGGTTCGAGACGATCGCGGACACGACCTTCGACCTGCTCTTCAGGCTCGACGCGAACGGGCGGTTCACCTACGTCTCGTCGGCGTCGGAGCGGATCCTGGGGTACGCGCCCGAGGAGATGGTCGACGAACCCTTCAGCGAGTTCTGTACGGCGGACTCGATCGAACGGGCGATGAGCGCGTACGAGACGGTCAGCGGGGGTGACGACATCGAGGCGGTCGAACTCGACGTGTTGACGGCGGACGGCGGGACGGTCGTCCTGGAGGTGAACGGGACGCCGGCGACCGACGACGGCGACGTCGTCGGCGTCCACGGCGTCGGTCGCGACGTCACGGCCCGGAAGGAGGCCAAGCGCGAACTGGAGATCAAAGACCAGGCGATAGACGAGGCCCGCGTCGGGATCACGATCGCGGACGCGCAGCGAGCGGACAACCCGCTCGTGTACGTGAACCAAGGGTTCGAGCGGATCACGGGGTACGACGCGGCGACCATGATCGGCCGAAACTGCCGGTTCCTACAGGGGGAGCGAACCGACGCCGAGGCCGTCTCGACGCTGGGTGAACGCATCGGTGCGGCCGAGCCGGGGACGGTCGAGCTCGTCAACTACAGGGCGGACGGGACGCCGTTCTGGAACGAGGTTCGCGTCACGCCCGTCACCGACGACGCCGGCGGCGTGACGCACTTCCTCGGAATCCAGACCGACGTCACCGAACGGAAGCGGTCCGAGCGACTGGTCCAGGTGCTCAACCGCGTGCTCCGTCACAACCTCCGGAACGACATGGGGGTGATCCAGGGGCTCGGTGAACTGCTCGGGAGCGACCCCGACGAGGCCGCAGCGATCGGGAGCACGATCGAGACGAAGGCGGCGGAACTGCTGGAGTTGAGCGAGACGGCCCGCGAACTCGAGGAGGCGGCGAACCGGAGCGCGACCCCGTCGCGTCTCGATCCGGAGCCGCTGCTCGCCGAGATCGCTTCCCGGTACCGTCGGGAGTATCCGGACGCGACGGTGGACGTGCGGATACGGACCGATCGGGACGTCTGTGCCGGGACCGAACTACGGAGGGCCGTCTCCGAACTGCTCGAGAACGCGCTCAAACACGGCGGGTCGTCGGATCCGCGGGTCACGGTCACGGTGGAGGCGGACGGCGAGTGGGTCGTGTTGTCCGTCGAGGACGACGGCCCCGGCATCGACGAGATGGAGGCGGCGGTCATCTCGAAGGGGGAGGAACGCGCCCTCGAACACGGGTCGGGGCTCGGACTGTGGTTGGTCAACTGGATCGTGACGCGGTACGGCGGTTCGTTCCAGATCGGGTCGACCAGGGAGGGCTCCCGCGCGACGATACGGCTGCCCGAGATCGCCGACGACCAGTCGGTCGACGCCGCGGCGAAGCGTCCGACGATCCTGTTCTGGTGAGCCGTCCTCTCGTGTCCGGGAACCGGGGCGGTTCGTCGAGAACGCCGCCGGGCCGTGGAGAGCGCTCTCGCGGGCGTCACTCGGCTCCGCGTTCGGCAGGTATATGCCGTCTGCTTGGTAAGTGATACCACGCCACGTCAGACGGCGTGGCGGGTGATATCATGAACGGAATACAGGACGGAGTGGCGGTCGTCACCGGCGGCGGCTCGGGGATCGGTCGACAGTCGTCGATTCGCTTCGCCGAGGCGGGAGCGGCGGTCGTCGTCGCCGACGTCGACGAGGACGGCGGCCACGAGACGGTCGAGACGATCGAGGACGCCGGCGGCGAGGCGACGTTCGTCAGGACGGACGTCACCGACTCCGACGACGTCGACGCGATGGTGCGGACGGCGATCGACGAGTACGGCGGGCTCGACTTCGCACACAACAACGCCGGCATCGCCGACGAGGGGACCCGTCTCGCCGAGTACGACGAGGCGGAGTGGGACCGAATGATCGACGTGAACCTGAAGGGGGTCTGGCGGTGTCTGAAAGCCGAGATACCGGAGATGGTCGACCGCGGCGGCGGAGCCGTCGTGAACACCTCCTCGGTCGCCGGCGTGAGCGCGAACGGGAGCGCACACTACGCCGCCAGCAAACACGGCGTCATCGGACTGACCCGACGGGCGACGGTCGACTACGCCGACGACGGGATCCGCTTCAACGCCGTCTGCCCCGGCGTCATCGACACGCCCATGGTCCAGCAGGCGGGCGAGGACAACGCCGAGGAGTTGGATCGCATCACCGCGGGGATCCCCGCGGGCCGGCTCGGCGACCCGCGAGAGATAGCCGACACCGTCGTCTGGCTCTGTTCCGAGGACGCCTCGTACGTGATGGGACAGCCGATAATCGTCGACGGCGGGCTGCTCGCCCAGTAGCGGCGGACGCTCGACCGACGTGCGTGCGCGGCCGTCGGCGTGGTCGACCGGCGACCGCGCTCCGGGAGTGCCGTCGTCCCGGCCCCCGTCGGCGACGAGGTCGCCCTGGCGACGGTGCGCCACCGCACGGGAGGTCGGCGTCGATCGACCGGGAACCGAAAATCTCGACCGGATCTCGCCTACTCCGGGTCGGCGTAGACGATCTGCATCGGGAGCCCCGCCTCGTCTCGTGGGATCGACTCCACGCCGTCCTCCGCGTGGTCGAGGACCCGTTCGAAGTCGCCGTCGGCGACCTTCGCGGCGAGCGCGAGCACCATCGCATCCAGGAGGTCGTCGCGGTTCGCGTTTCCGATGCGCCGCGCCCACGGTGGTTGACCGTCGATGTATCTCTCGACGAACCCGTCGTAGACGCCGTCGGCGCTCGCGTCGGTCCCCTCGAGGAGTTCCCGTCGCCTACTGAGTCCGTCGTCCTCGTGTTTCGAGGGGAGGCCCTCCTCCGCGAACGCCTCGAAACACACCTCCGGATGCGATTCCAACATCGTCTTCCGCGCTTCCGTGACGTCTCTGAGGAGGCGATCGACCTCCCGAATCCGCGGGATCAGCCCCCACACCTGGCTCGACAGGCTGTCGTCGCGAGCATCGCGGTTCGCCCGCCTCGCGTCGTCGTACGTGTCGGCCTCGACCGCGTCGCGGCACGGCGTCCAGAAGACGCTTCGGGCGCGGTCCGAACCGAGGAACTCCTTCGCACCCCGATCACACCCCCGGCGCTCCGACTCGGGGAGCCCGATCGGAACGTCGACCAGGATCGATTCGGCATCGTGATGGTCGAACCAGACGCTGTGTATCGAGGGAGACATCCGCGCCGTCCACTCGCCGTCGTCGATCGCTACCGTAAGCCATCCACGGGACGCCCAGTCGACTCCGACATAGGAGGCCATACGATCACTGACACGGGGAGTGACCTAAACCCGACCTTCCGGTCGGGTTCACGCCCGGTAGCCGTCGCTCATCGCACGCACACCCGAGATCGGGGACCGTCGGACGTGACGTACATCGCGCCGAACGGACCGTCCACCGCTCCGATGACGGACTTGTCCTTCGTCGAGGACTTGCCACCGAGAAGTGATGAGTTAGAGTCAAAACCGCCATGGGGCCGGAGGGATTTAGGAACCCCCTCCGCCTCGACAAGCGCTGAACCGCACGAAAACAGCGCGTCTCGGCGGGCACAACTGATACCAGGGGGATCGGAATCCCGCAAATTCGTCCACGCGAGCGATGATCGCAGACCCATCGTCCGGCGATTGGAGCGATCAATGGACTTCGACATATCACCCGAGCAAGCGGTAGAGGACTTCCTCGCGGAGCGTGAGGGAGAAGTGAGTGAAGCAAGCCACCGCAACTACAAATACGCGCTTGAGGAGCTTGTGCGGTTCTGTGAGAAGAACGGCATTGAGCGGGTTGGCGACCTCCACGGCTATCATCTCAAGAAGTACAAACTCCACCGACGAGGGCAAGGAATCAAGGAGGTCACGCTGAAGAACAACCTCTCGACACTCCGCGTGTTCCTCCGGTGGTGCGAGCAGGCGGAACTCGTCGATCAGGACTTCGCCGAGTTGGTACAACTACCCGACCTCGACCACGAGGAGCGAGTCAGCGAGACGATCCTCTCACTCGACCGCATTGAGGACATCCTCGACTACTACTACAAATATGAGTACGCGACACGCAATCACGCCATCTTCCAAGTGATGTGGCACACCTGCTTTCGAATGGGGACAGCCGTCGCTCTCGATCTCGATGATTACGTTTCGAGTCGGAACCAGCTCAAAGTGCGCCATCGCCCCGAAACCGGGACTCCACTAAAGAACGGCAAAGAGGCGGAGCGTGTCGTCAATATCGACGACCAAGTTGCGGAGGTGTTAGACGACTACATTGAGGTTCCGCGCCAGAGCGTGACTGACGACTACGGGCGCGAGCCTCTGTTCACTACAAGTTACGGACGGATCACCCTCACAACCCTCCGCAAGAACTTCTACGCGATTACTCGTCCGTGTAAGGTCATCGGGAACTGTCCGCATGACCGAGACATTGAGGAGTGCGATGCGGCCATCCGCAAGAAAGACGCCTCCAAATGTCCATCCAGCCGCAGCCCTCACCCGGTTCGACGGGCAGCTATCACGTACCACTTGAACCGTGACTGGCCGGGAGAGAAGATCAGCGAACGAGCCAATGTAAGTGTGGACGTGCTGGACGAACATTACGACAGTCGGAGTGAGGGAGAGCGAGCAAAGACCCGGAAACAGTATTTAGATAACCTATAATGGCTCTGTTGAAAAATTCTCATATTCTGATGGGAACTGGCTGCTGAATACAGAGCGCGTTTCTCGCACAGAATCATCATCAGATTCGATGGGGTCAGATCGCTCAGTAGAGATCATAATATTCGCTGGTTAATTTCTTGCTTTTGCTGAGACTAATATTCCAATGAATGTTAGAAGTACACCAAATTCGACTGGTGCTTCTGTTTCTCCATGGAGAGAGCGGTTTCTTTGTGCCGTAATCACATCTTGGTAGATATTATTAGCACGTTCACCGTACAACCGTGCGATGTACTCACGAGCTTGCTCCAACTCTTCCTGTAGCTCGGGCTCTGCAACAACCTGCTCAGCATGATGTAGAAAACCTCCGAGATTTGAACAATTATCAGGAGCATCTCCATCCTCGGGCGGTCCGTATATCCAACCATTTCCCGCAATAACTGCTCGTCCTGGTTTGATACTGCCATCCATTTCGACGTAGTCTTGGCAGAACCACTTTGCCACAGCCTCAGTAAGAGGGTACACTAAATACCCAGAAATATGGTCACCATTTAGTGGAAGTTCTCCGGTAGAGACTCCAGAACGGCCGGTCTGGTCAAATAGCATAAGAACAGAGGTATAGAGGTCAGGTATCAACCCGTATGTTTCACTCCCTCCAGTCATTTTCTCTAATAACGATTGAGAGCGTTCCCAGAAGGCAAAATGGTCATGGGTTGCCTGAACCATCAGCGTCCCTAATAGCTCAGCACCAACCGTGGGGAGTAGTGCTTTGTCAATCTCTGAAATATCGGGCACACCAGAATCAAGCTCAAAAAGATATTGATCTTCATTTGCAATAACATTCCGAGAAATACCTGCAAATGTGTTGTCTCCAAGCGCTCTGGACTGCATGGGGTAAGGTGTGTCAGCAGAGGATTCGAAACTTAGACTAGTGTTTTCAGGGTACTGTTCAACATACTCCCGATAACGGCTACGGACTGTCTCGCGAGTGACCATTACGTAGTGGAATCTCTGCCCCCTGAAATTATTTTGGGGTTCGCAGACACATTCTATCGGCTGATTCAGGATTTAGGTGGGGAAAATGACGTTGTTCCCGTACTGACTACACCCTCTGTATTCAGCAAGTCTCCAAGAATATATCACCGATAGAGGATTTCAACAGAGCCTAATATTTGTACTTTTGTCCCTGTGTTGCTTAGCTCTCGGCGCATTTAGAATGACAAGATTCAACGCATTGAGGGGGATTACCTCGGACCACTTTTACCGGGCATCATCTCTTCAAATCGTAATGGGGCGCGTGTCATCATCCCCTGATCGAATGAAATCTCACTGCGAGTGGAGATCGAGAACTTAAGGAACAGGGCTTCTGCTGGCAATTATCGAGCGTTTCGAAGGAAGATGGGGCCGGAGGGATTTGAACCCCCGATCGACTGATATCTCCGGTACGCCTCGGAACTCCAGAGGGTCGTCAACGCGGGCGATGATCAGTCGCCCGCTCGGTATATCAGTCTGGAGCGTCGTCCCGGGCGTGGCCTCTGGAGTCAGTCGCCATGCCTGGCTTGGCCACAGCCCCGCTGTCTGCGATCGCACGTTGCCGAAACGCGGATAAAGGGGTTTCGATCCCGCGCGATCGGCGGACGCGACGGGCGCCGAGCTACTCCCGGTCGTCGTCAGACCAGTCGCACTCCTGACACTTGTATCCGGTCACGAACTCGGTGACGCTCGGCATGTATCCGACGGTGATGACGTCGCCGCCGCAGTCGGGGCACTCCCGGTCGGCGTCGGCGATGTCCTCGGCTTCGAGGACCGACTCGCCCTCCACCAGTTCCGCGAGCGTCTCCGGCGTCACCATCCGTCCCTGGACGACGCGATTTGACATACCCGTCGTACGCGACGGAGGTACCTAAAACCCGTCAAGCCGACCGACGGTGGAAGGAACGGAACCGCAGCTACAGCCACGGCGCGCGGGAGTCGTCCTCGGTGAACGGGGTCACGGGTTCCTCGCCGTCACCCTCGTCGCCGGTCGCGGTCACCGCGACGTCGTCGTCGAGGCCGTCCGGCGCGTCCACCGGCCGATCGGTCGGGTCCGGTTCGACCGGACCGACGACGTCCTCGTCCTCCTCGTCGGCGTCCGACGACGCGTCGTCCTCCGGCGCGTCGGTCGAGTCGTCGTCGGCCGAGTCGTCGGTCGCCCCGACGCCCTCGGCGTCCGGGTCGTACGCGAACAGCGCGGTGACGCCGAGGACCGCCAGCGCGATGGGGACTTCCGTCTGCATCAGGCCGAACGGCCGCAACAGGATCGGGAGCGCGAGCACGCCGAGCGCGACCGCGGAGCCGAAGCGGAACCGGTCGATATCGACGCGGCCGCGCAGGTGGGGGGACAACAGCGCGACCGCGAGCGCGAAGCCGACGCCGATGGCGGCGGCCGCGGTACCGTTCACGACGTACTCCATCGACGTCTCGACGGCGAACCCGCTCGGGTCGAAGCTCGCGACGAGACCCAGCCCGATGATGACGGCGGGGCTGGGGAGGTATTCGCCGAACTCCGCGCTGGCGGTCTTCGCGGCGATGGACAGGATGACCAGGCCGGCGAACCGCTCGAAGATGGCGAGGTTCAGGAACCCTCGAAGGGTCGGCGCGAACGCGGCCTCGATGGCCGCGACCGGGACGATGACGGCGCCGATGAGCAGCACCGAGGTCGCCATCTCCCTGCGGCTCCCGTCCATCTCCGCGAGGATCACGGCGATCGTCGCGGAGCCGCCGAAAATGAGGATGCCCGTCTCGACGACGCCCGCCGCGGACCCCATCACGCCGGCGACCACGAGCGCCGGGAAGATCCCGTCGACGAGCGGCAGCGCCATCACGGTCGCGAGCAGCTTCGTCGCGCCGCCCACCTGCCGCTCCAAGCGGAGCGCGACCGGGTGACGTGAGACGCTCATTCAGGGGTGATGCCCGTGACCATGGGGCACACGGCGGGAAGCGGACGACCTCCGATGACCGGACCGGTCATCGGAGTCGGAGCCGACGTGGGTCCGACGAGTCCGTGTAAAGACGGGGTGCGTATTGCCGGCTGTAAAGGGCGCGCCGAGCTCGAGCGTCGGCTGACCGGCGATGCGCACGTTCACGGGACTGTCGGAGTCCATACCCGTAGTACGTGTTGCGTTCGGGTTAAACGTTGTGTGAGGGGTGGTCGCACGACTCTGTCGTTTCGGAACGCGCATTTATATACTAAGGTGACGGAATTTAGAAAACGTCCCGGTTCCGTCGAACGATCCACGGTAAACGAATACCGTGAGAGACGATCCGGATCCCGTTCGTCGTCCAGTCAGCCGTGGGTGTTCCTCGCGGAAGCGGCGGGGAGATCAATCCACGATCCTGATCAACCGAGCGCGCTCGAATGAGAGTTCCCACCACATCCGTGCTGACTCGCAACGTTTTTGATTCCGCTCTCACGACGGTTTACATGGCGACAGATTCCGACCGGTTCTCGGCGAAACTCGACGTGCCGGAAGCGCTGACGTTCGACGACGTGCTTCTCCGTCCGATGGAGAGCCGCGTCGAGCCCGACGACGCCGACCTCTCCTCGCGCGTCTCGCGCAACGTCGAGCTCAACGTTCCCGTTCTCTCGGCGGCGATGGACACGGTCACCGAGAGCGACCTCGCGATCGCGATGGCCCGCGAGGGAGGACTCGGCGTCCTCCACCGCAACATGACCGTCGAGGAGACCGCAGCCGAGGTCGAACGCGTCAAACGCGCCCACGAGCTCGTCATCCGCCGCGAGAACGTCGTCACGGTCTCGCCGGACGACACGGTGCGGGAGGCGGACGGGCTGATGGAACGCGAGGGCGTCTCCGGCGCGCCGGTCGTCGACGACGACGACGTCGTCCTCGGCATCATCTCCGGGACGGACATCCGTCCGTACCTCGAGGTCGGCGAGGAGGACGCGGTCAGGGAGGCGATGACCGACGAGGTGATCACCGCCCCCGAGTCGGTCGACGCCCGCGAGGCGCTCGAGCTGATGTACGACCACAAGATCGAGCGCGTGCCGGTCGTCGACGGCGGCGACCGGCTGGTCGGGCTCGTCACGATGCAGGGCGTCCTCCAGCGACGCGAGCACGAGCAGGCCGCCCGCGACGAGGACGGCCGCCTGCTCGTCGGCGTGGCCGTGGGACCGTTCGAGGAGGAGCGCGCGGTCGCCGCCGACGAGGCCGACGCCGACGTGCTCTTCATCGACTGCGCGCACGCGCACAACCTCAACGTGCTCGAGTCCGCGGAGGCGATAGGGGAGACCGTCGACGCCGACGTCGTCGTCGGCAACGTCGGCACGCGGGAGGCCGCCGAGGCGGCCGTCGACTTCGCCGACGGGCTCAAGGTCGGGATCGGGCCGGGCTCGATCTGTACCACGCGCGTCGTCAGCGGCGCGGGGATGCCGCAGATCACCGCCGTCTCGGAGGTCGCTGACGTCGCCGCCGACCGCGACGTGCCGGTGATCGCCGACGGCGGGATCCGCTACTCCGGCGACGCGATCAAGGCGATCGCCGCCGGGGCGGACGCGGTCATGCTCGGCTCGTACTTCGCGGGCACCGAGGAGGCCCCCGGACGCGTCATCACGATGCAGGGGAAGAAGTACAAACAGTACCGCGGGATGGGATCGGTCGGCGCGATGAAGTCCGGCGGCGGCGACCGCTACCTCAAGGACGACGACGGCGACGAGGAGTTCGTCCCCGAGGGCGTCGAGGCCGCGACGCCGTACAAGGGGACGCTCGCCTCGGAGCTCCACCAGCTCACCGGCGGCATGCGCTCGGGGATGGGGTACGTCGGGGCCGAGACGATCCCGGCGGTCCACGAGACGGCCCGGTTCGTCCGCGTCTCCAGCGCGGGCCAGACCGAGGGCCACCCCCACGACGTGATGATCACGGACGAGGCGCCGAACTACAGCCCGCAGGAGTGACCGCGATCCGGCCGGGCGCTCCGTCGCCCTCCGTGAGATGGATCCCCACGCGTTGGACTTAATGCCCGCGTGACTGTGTACCGTGACATGGACACATCCGAGCTGTGCCGGGTGTTGCGCGACGCCGGCCTCTCGAAATATCAATCGCAGGCGTACACCGCGCTCCTCCGCCTCGGAACGGCGAGCGCGACCGAGCTCGCGGACGAAAGCGGCGTTCCCGCCGCACGGATCTACGACGTTCTCCGGGACCTCGAGGAGAAGGGGTACGTCGAGACGTACGACGGCGACACGCTGAGAGCGCGCGCGTCGGAGCCGGACACCGCGCTCTCGGAGCTGCGACGACGCTCCGAGGAGCTCTCGGCGGCCGCGGACGAGATCGAGACGCGCTGGGAGGCCCCCTCCCTCGAGCATCACCGCGTCGACATCGTCACCCGGTTCGACACGGTGTTCGAGCACGCACGCGAGGCCATCGCCGAGGCCGAAACGGAGGTACAGGTGGCGGTGACGCCGGAGGGGTTCGACGACCTCCGGGAGTCGCTGGCGACCGCCCACGACAACGGCGCGATCGTGAAGGCGTCGATCCACACGACGGACGGAAGCGAGGCGGTCCCGACGGAGTACGAGGGCGTCGCGACGGAGGTCCGCAACCGAACGCTGCCGACGCCGTTCGTGGCCATCGTCGACCGCACCACCACGTGTTTCGCGCCGCACCGTCGGTCCGTCAACGAGTACGGCGTGCTCGTTCGCGACTTCTCGCTCACGTACGTCTTCCGCTGGTACTTCGACACCAGCCTCTGGGAGGTGTGGGACGTCGTCTACGACGGACGCCCGGAGGACCCGCCGCTCGTGTACGCCAACCTCCGACGGTTCGTGCGCGACATCGAGCCGCTCTTCGCGGAGGGGGCCGAGGTCCACGTGACCGTGGAGGGGTCGGAGATCGGCTCCGGCGGCCCGGTCAGCGTCTCCGGCATCGTCACCGACGTGGTGTACGCCGGCGAGCCCCGCAGCGACGGCGAGATCCCGATCGGACAGCTCGCGGGCCAGGTGACCGTCGAAGTGAGCTCGGACGACCGGCGGTGGACCGTGGGCGGCTGGGGGGCGGTCGTCGAGGACATCGAGGCGCGACGCATCACCGTCACGGGATACGACGGACCGGAGAAGGCGATCCCAGGGGAAGTCGACGCATGACCGCGGGGAGAACCCCGCGGGTCCTCGACCGGAGGAGGGCGTCCGACCGGACCGCGGCCCCCGATCGAACCGTGGCCTCCGACCGGACCGCGACCGCCGTCCCCCGCGTTCCTCGGTCGGGGTCGAAGAGGTATTTTAATATAGTCCGCGACGAGACGAAACGTGTGAGCGAACTCGTCGTCGCTCGGGTGACCCATGAGTGAACAACCGCCGCTCGTCCTCGTCGTGGAGGACGAACCCGACCTGGCAGACCTCTACGCCGCCTGGCTCGGCGACGAGTACCGGGTTCGGACGGCGTACGGCGGCCACGAGGCACTCGAAACCATCGACGATCTCGACGACGACGTCGACGCGATCCTCCTCGACCGGCGGATGCCCGGACTCTCCGGCGACGAGGTCCTCGCCGCCGTTCGGGAACGGGGGATCGACTGTCGGGTCGCGATGGTGACCGCCGTCGAGCCCGACTTCGACATCCTCGAGATGGGGTTCGACGACTACCTCGTCAAGCCCGTCGCGAGCGACACCCTCAAGGAGACCGTGGAGGGACTCCTCCGCCGCGGAGAGTACGACACGGGCATTCAGGACCTGTTCGCGTTGACCTCGAAGAAGGCGATGCTCGAGGCCGAAAAGAGCGCGAGCGAGCTCGCGGACAACCAGGAGTACCAGGAGCTGACCGCCCGGATCGAGACGCTTCGCGACGAGGCCGACCGCTCGCTCGAGGCGGTCACCCAGAAGGACGACTTCGAGGCGCTCTTCCGGGAGTTCGACGCCGAGGAGTGAGCCGCGGCGGACGGGGGCCGCCCGCGTCCGCGGACACCTTTTAAATACGGTCGCGGCGAACGCACGGTCGGATGCGCGTCCGTTCCCTCCCCCTTCCCGAGCGGCTCGCCGACCACTTCGCGGAACGGGGGATCCGCGAGCTGTACCCGCCGCAAGTCGCCGCCGTCGAGGCGGGCGTCTGTGACGGCGCGAACGTCGTCGCGGCGGTGCCGACCGCCTCGGGGAAGACCTTCATCGCGCAGTCGGCGCTGTTGACGGCCGACGGGCCGGGGCTGTACGTCTGTCCGCTCCGCGCCCTCGCCCGCGAGAAGTACGAGGCGTTCGCGGCGCTGCCCGGCGTCGACGTGGCCATCTCGACCGGCGACTTCGAGGCGACGGGCGAGGAGCTGGCGGGCCACGACGTGGTGGTCGCCACGAGCGAGAAGGTCGACTCCGCGATCCGCAACGGCGCGGAGTGGGTCGACGACCTCGCGTGCGTCGTCGTCGACGAGGTCCACCTGCTCGGCGCGGAGCGGCGCGGCCCGACCCTCGAGGTGACGCTGGCGACGCTTCGACGACGAAACCCGTCGCTCCAGGTCGTCGCGCTCTCGGCGACCGTCGACAACCCCGAGGAGATCGCCGACTGGCTGGACGCGACGCTCGTGGAGTCGGAGTGGCGACCCGTCGACCTCCGCACGGGCGTCTGCGTCGGCGGCGAGGTCGCCTTCGACGACGGCACGATCCGCCGCGTCCCGGTCGGCGATCCGGACGACGAGCCCGCAGCCGACGACCGCGACGACGACCTCGACGCGACGGAGGTGACGGCCGCACTCGTCGTCGACACGGTCGAGGCGGGCGGCCAGTGTCTGGCGTTCGTCCGCTCGCGGGCGGAGGCCGCGGCGCTCGCCGAGCGGCTCGCCGAGGACGGGCTCGCCGACCGGATGGGGATCGGGGCGGCCGCGGAGGCGGTCGGCGACGAGGTGGCCGACATCGACGGGACGGTGACCGGCCGGGAGCTCGCGGACCGTCTCCGCGCGGGCGTCGCGTTCCACCACGCGGGGCTCCGAGCCGATCACCGCGCCGCGGTGGAGACGGCGTTTCGCGACCGCCACGTCGCGTGTATCTGTGCCACCCCGACGCTCGCCGCGGGGGTGAACGTCCCGGCGCGCCGCGTCGTGGTCCGCGACCAGAAGCGGTACACCGGGTCGGCGATGGAGTGGCTGCCGACGCTCGAGGTCCACCAGATGTGCGGACGGGCCGGCCGGCCGGGGCTCGACCCGCACGGCGAGGCGGTGCTCGTCGGCGAGGAGTCGACCCGCGAGGCGCTCGTGGAGCGGTACGTCGAGGGGGAGCCGGAGGCCGTCGAGTCCAAGCTCGCCGACCCGGCCTCGCTCCGGACGCACGTGCTCTCGGCGGTCGCGACCGGCTTCGCGGAGACGGAGGCGGAGATCCTCGCGGTGCTCGACGGCACCTTCTACGCCCGCGAGGCGGGTGCGGGCGGGCTCGCCGACGCGGTCGCCGTCGCGGTCGACGACCTCGTCGAGGCGGGAATGGTGCGGCGACGCGGGGACGCGGAACGCTACCGGATCGTCGCGACGCCGGTCGGCGAGACCACCTCGAGACAGTACGTCCGGCCGGAGACCGGGGCGCGGATCGTCGACGGGCTCCGGACCGCGGCCGGGATGTCGGAGGCGACGACGCTCACCGTCTTCGAGGTGGTGTGTGACACCCCGGACATGCAGGACACGTACCTCGGGAACCGCGAGCGCGCCGAGATGTACCGGTTCGCCCGGCGGAACGCGGCACGGCTGACGACGGGGATGAACGAGCCGGACGACTTCGAGGGATGGCTGGAGTCGGTGAAGACCGCCCGGATCTTAGAGGAGTGGATCGGCGGCGCGACCGTCGAGGAGTTGGTCGAGGCGTACCGGCTCGGTCCCGGCGACCTCGACTCGCGCGTCGAGCGCGCGGAGTGGCTGTTGAGCGCGGCGGAGGCGATCGCGGACACGATCGGCGTCTCGGTGCCGGCGGTGACGCGGGCCAGGAGTCGGATCTGATCGGACGTTCGGAGCGGAGGAGGGTCGAGACGGGCTCAGTCCGCCGGTTCGACCGCGCGGTGATACGGGGTGTTCGCGATCGTCTCTCTGAGGTCCGCGAGCGAGTCGCGGCCGGCGTCGCCGGCGACGGCCATCACCGCGAACACCTCCTCCCTGGAGATCTTCACGCCCCGCTCCGTCAGCGCGTCCTCCGGGCGGGAGCGGAGCTCCCTGAGCGTGCCGACCGCGAGCAGGTACGGCACCGTCCACGCCTCCATCGTGTTGCCGTGTGAGAGCGGCATCGTCTCGAGGTACGCCTGCGCGTCGTCGAGGAACGACCGGGCGTAGTCGGCGGTGCGGTCGACGACACGGGCGGACGACTCGCGGTTCTCGGGGTCGATCACCGCGTCCTGGTCGACGCCCTCGTCCTCCAGCCACTTGGCGGGGAGGTAGACGTTGTTCTCCTCGGTGAAGTCGTCGTAGACGTCCTTCGAGACGTTCACGAGCTGTAGGAGGAGGCCGAACTCCTCGGCGGTCTCGCGGAGCCGCCGCGCGCGCGCCTCGCCGACCTCGCCGCGCGTGAGGAGGTTCGTGATGAGGTTGCCGACGGTGCCGGCGGCGTAGTAACAGTACTGTTCGAGCTCGTCGCGGTCGTCGATCCGGAGTCCCCCCTCCTCGGCGTGACGATCGACGAACATCGCCATCCCGTCCACCATCTCGAGGACGGGCGGGACGATCGCCTCGCGCGCCTCGGGCTCGAGATCCTCGAAGGTCGCGACGATCGTCGGCGACTCGGCGACGACGGCCCAGTCCTCGTCGCGCTCCGCGGGAGCGGGGAGCCACTCGTCGACGGCGGCCCGGAAGTCGCCGATCTCGGCGTCGCCGTCGGGGTCGATCGCCTCCCGGTAGGTCTCGAGGACCGCGGTCTGTTCCGCCGGCGGGATGTGGCCGGCGTCCTCGACGGTGTCGGCGACGCGACAGAGGAGGTAGCCGAGACAGATCTGTGAGGCCATCGGCTCCTCCAACACGTCCACGGTCAACGCGAAGGTACGGGACACGCCTTGAACCGCCTCGTGACACCACTCGAGGTCGGGGTCGGCCGTGTCGTGTTCTCGTCCGCTCATTCAGTTATCCGTCTTTACGGCACGACCCATAAAAAAGCCTCGCGGGACGGCTCGGACGCTCCCGCCCGGTAACGGGTGACTCAGCGGGTCGGCCCGTCGTCGATCCCGTCGGGGTCGTCCGGATCGCCCCCGTCATCCGTGCCGTCCGGGGCGTCCGAGCCGGCCGGCTCCGTCCCGCCGTCCTCCGCGGCCCCCTCGCCGTCCTCCGCGGTCCCGTCGCCCTCCCCGTCGTCGGGCGCGTCGGCCGAACCCTCGGTATCCTCGGGGCGGTACGCCACGTCGGCGTCCGACGGGAACCGGTCGACCGCGTACGATCCGGTGTCGACGCGTTCCGCGGGCGTCGAGTAGTCGCGGCCCGACGAGCGGTCGGGGCGGACGACGCCCTCGTCGGAGATGTCCGGGTTCACGTCCGCGTCGAGGGCGTCCGGATCCGCGTCCCCGTCGGACGCTCCCGCGTTCGCGTCGGCGTCGGTGGCGGCCGCGTCGACCGCGGCGTCGAGCGTCCCGTCGTCCTCGGCGGACACGCCCGCCCCGCCGTCGAGCCACTCGAAGGACGCGCTCCCGCCCCGACGGTCGCGAAGCGCCGCCTGGAGTCGGTCGCCGAGCGACGTCTGGAGGTCCTCCGCCTCCTCGACGTCGAAGTCGACGGCCGCGGCGTCGCTCCCGGTGAGCGAGCTGGTGCCGGCGGTGTCGGCGACGACCGTCGCCACGTTCCACCGCCGCTGGAAGACGGACCGGCTGTCGATCACGTTCTGGATCCGGTAGTACGGAACCACCCGCACGCTCCGGCTCCAGAACCCGTTTCGGGTCAGGAGGTGGTCCTCGCCGAGCCAGTACCCCCGGTGTTTCCACTTCAGGTGGGCGGCCGGCGGCACCGCGAGGAGCAGCGCGGCCGGCGCGTACCACGGGATCTCCGTCGGCAGGTACCAGTCGGCCGCGAAGGCGACGCCGACGAGGACGGCGAGGAGGAGGACGTACCGGAACGCGTACCGCCAGCGGATCCGTCGCGGAGGCCGGCTGAACGACGGCTCGCCGAACGGCTCGATCTCGCGGGCCAGCTCGTACACGCGTCCGGATCGCGCGATGGGGATCGCCGCCTCGCTGCCGTACTCGCCGCCCTGGCCGGGGGCGTAGCCGGCGGTCTCGATCGAGAGCGTCGCGTACCCCAGCGCGCGTTTCGCCGGGTTGTCGGAGACCGTCAGGGTCTGGACCTTCTCCGTGGGGATCGACCCGCTGTACCGGCGGAACAGGCCGCGCTCGTACCGGAGCTCGTCCCCGGCGCGCGCGAGCCGAAAGCCGTAGTAGTTCGAGAAGGACACCGCCGCGCCGATCGCCCACGAGACGAGGAACAGCGCCCCGACGGCGGCGACCGCGACCGCGCTGAGCGCCAGCGTCGACACGTCCGGGAGATACCCCGACACCACCGGAACCGACCCCGACCCGGCGAACGCGAGGAGCCCGATGAGCCGGCCGTCGAACGACAGGGCGCCGACGAGCGCGAGCTCGCGCGGGGAGATGGCGAACAGCTCCTCCTCGATCGGGCCCGTCGCGTCCGCGTCAGTATCGCCGCCCTCCGCCGCGGAACCGGCGGACTTCCGCCGTTGGACCTCGCGTTGGAGCCGCGTGGCCTCCTCGGGGGTCACGAAGCGGATCGACCCCTCGGTGCTCGACCCGCCCGCGGTCTCGAGGTCGACGGCGGCGACGCCGATCGCGCGCTGGATCACGCTCCGGCTCACGTCGACGTTCTGGATCCGTCGGTAGGGGATCTCCCGTTCGCGTCGCGAGATCACGCCGGAGCGGATGTCGAGGGTGTCCTCGGTGAGCGCGTACTCGAACCGGCGGTAGTAGGCGACCTCGTACGCGCCGGCGACGAGCAGCACGGCGAGTCCCGCGCCGGCGGCAGCCGGGAAGCCCCACCCGGTGTCGTTCACGACGAAGAAGAGGACGACCACGATCCCCGCGACCTTCTGGAGCGCGCGGTACGGGATCGACTGGGGCGCGAGCTTCACACCGCGTCCTCCCCGTCGGCGCGGATCGCCAGTCGCTTCAGCTCCTCGCGGAGGTCGCTCGCCCCGTCGGGCGTCAGGCCGGGGATGCGGACGTCGGCTCCGCGGGAGCCGGCGGTGTACACCACACACGAGGCCAGTCCGACGACACGCTCGACGGGACCGCGCCGGGAGTCGACGTGCTGGATGCGCACGAGCGGGACCGTCGTTCTGACCTGCGTGATCACGCCGCGGTCGAGGTAGAGCGCGTCCTCGCGGATCTCGTAGCTCCAGCGGCGGTACCGGAGGAGCGCGTGGACGACGCCGAGGACGAGGAGGGTCGCGCCGGCGACGACCGGAACCCACTCGGGAACGTACCCGAGGTGGTGTGCGCCGGCGGCGGGAGCGGTGAGTATCGCGGCCGCGAGGACCGCACGGAGGACCCAGACGATCCGGACGCGGGGGTGGAGCCGCTGGGTCGTCATCGACCGTCCTCCGTCGCGTGTCGAGGGCTCATGGACCACCGTTGTCGACGGGTGCTTATAAGATCCGGCGGACGGGCGGACTCGAGCGTCCCCGGACGCCGCGCCGTCCGACCGCCCCCGCCCATGCGTGTTATTTACACGCTTCCGCAATATTTGCGAAAGGAATATAATCGATCATGGAGGACCCTTCGACGATGGCCGACGATCCGTTCGAGAACATGCTCGCACAGATGGACCGCGCCAAGGCGTTCGCGGACGTCGATCACGGCGTCTTCGAGCGGCTCAAACACCCCGAACGGACCCTGAAGGTCACGCTTCCCGTCGAGCTGGAGTCGGGCGAGGTGGAGGTCTTCGAGGGGTTCCGGTGCCAGTTCGACGGGGCACGGGGGCCGTTCAAGGGCGGCGTCCGCTACCACCCGACGGTCTCCCAGCGTGAGGTCGAGGCGCTCGCGGGGTGGATGACCTGGAAGGCGGCGCTCGTCGACCTCCCGTACGGCGGCGCGAAGGGCGGCGTCATCTGTGAACCGAAGGACCTCACCGAGCGCGACCTCGAGCGACTCACGCGACGGTACACCGAGGGCATCCGTCGGATGATCGGCCCGGACGTCGACGTGCCCGCGCCCGACATGAACACCAACCCGCAGACGATGGCGTGGATGATGGACACGTACTCGATGTACGAGGGGTACACGGTCCCCAAGGTCGTCACCGGCAAACCCCTCGAGATCGGCGGCACGCCGGGGCGCGTCGAGGCGACGGGCCGGGGGGTCTCGCTCATCACCCAGAAGCTCTTCGAGTACCTCGAACGGGACCTCACCGACGCGAGCATCGCGATCCAGGGCTTCGGGAACGTCGGCTCGAACGCGGCCCGCCTGCTCGACGACGCGGGCGCGCGGATCGTCGCGACCTCCGACGTGACCGGGGCCGCCTACGACCCCGACGGGCTCGACGTGGGTGCGCTGGCCGCCCACGTCGAGGCCGGCGGCATGATAGAGGAGTACACCGCGGGCGAGGCGCGCGCGGAGGCTCCCGGCGGCTCGTCCGGGGACGACGCCGACCTCGTCTCGAACGAGGAGCTGCTGACGCTCGACGTCGACGTCCTCATCCCCGCGGCGGTCGAGGGCGTGATCACCGCCGACAACGTCGACGACCTCCGCGCGAGCGCGATCGTCGAGGCGGCCAACGGCCCGACGACGGTGGCCGCCGACGAGGTGCTCACCGAGCGCGACGTCCCCGTAGTCCCGGACATCCTCGCGAACGCCGGCGGGATCATCGTCTCGTACCTCGAGTGGGTCCAGAACTCCCAGGAGTTCTCCTGGCCGCTCGAGACGGTCAACGTCGAGTTGGAGCGGCGCATCGGCTCCGCCTTCGACGAGACCATCGAGCGCTACGACGAGGGGTCGGTCCCGGACCTCCGGACCGCCGCGTACACCCTCGCGCTCGAACGCACCGCGAGCGCCCACGAGTACCGCGGCCTGTTCCCGTAGGGACTCCCGACGGTCTCGCGAGGGGCCGATCGAGCGGTCAAACCCGACGGATCCGGTCCGCGGTCACCGCGAGCGGCTCGGCGGCGTGGACGAGCGGCTCCCCGTCGGGCCGGTCGAATCCGTTCGCGTCGAACAGCGTGTTCGTCCGCAGGTCGACGCTCGCGTCCCGCAAGGTCCACGGGTCGTGGCCGATCTCGCCGCAGTAGAGCCGGCGGCCGTCGGCGTAGAAGCGATAGTTCTCGACCAGGAACGCGGCGAGCGATCCCGGCTCGGGCGTGAACGGCGCTCCGAACGGCTCGTAGGTCGCGTCGAACGTCGCCCGCGGGACTCCGCGGTGGGTGCGGTCGCTGGCGAAGCGAACCGCGTCGTCGTCGCGGTCGACCGTCATTCGGGCGCGGTAGTACGGCAGCGCGAACAGCCGCCTGGCGACCGCGACGCCGATCGGGTCTGCGGCATCGAGGTTGAAGAAGTAGACCCCGCGGCCGTTCGGTCCGTCGACGTAGGTCCGCAGGTTGAGTTCGGGAAACGACCGGCCGATCGGCGAGCCCCGCGGACGGATGTCGGCCATCACGAACGGGACGATCCCGAGGTACGCGTCGCCGTCGTGGGTGGCGACGGAGAGCCCCTCCGGAAGCCGTCCGGCGACGACCTCCGGCTCGACCGGCCAGTGAACGAACAGCCCGTCGCGCCAGGTCATCTCCAGCCAGCGGCGATCGAACATGGCGATCCTACGGGCGTGAGAGGCATAATCCACACGGCGAGCGTCGAGTCGGCCGAGCGCCCCGTCCGCCCGAGCCGGCGACGACGGGGGAGTCAGTCGCCGTCGATCGGCCCGCCGTCGGCCGGATCGCCGTCGATCGGTCCCCCGTCGGTCGGATCGTCGTCCGCCTCCTTCCACTCGCCGACCCCGGAGGGGTCGAGGTGGACGTGGACGTCGCCGACGTCCTCCAGCCCGCGCAGCCGCGTGACGAGTTCCGTCTCGATGTCGTGCGCCCGGCGGAGCGTCATCTCGCCGTTGACCTCGACGTGGACCTCGACCTCCAGGTCGGTCCCGTCGTAGAACACCCGCAGGTCGTGGACGCCGACGACCTCGGGGTGATCGCGGAGCGACGCGGTGATCCGGTCGCGATCGCCGGCCGGCGGGGCGGCACCGACGAGGTAGGTGACGTTCTCGCGGCCGATCTCGACGCCCTGATACACGACGAGCAGGCTCACGATCCCGCCGGCGATCGGATCGAGGATCGGGAGGTCGAAGAACACGCCGAAGACGCCGATCACCGCGGCCACGGTGGTGTAGATGTCGTTGAGACAGTCGACCGCCAGCGCGGAGAGCGCGGTCGATCCCAGCTCTGCGTTCACCCGCATCGTGTACCAGTAGAGGACGTACATGTCGACGAGGGCGAACGCCAGCGCGACGAGCAGCAGCCGGCTGAAGCGCACGTCGGTGCCGAACCGGATCCCCTCGATCGAGCTCCACAGCAGGTTGAGGCCGAGGAGGGCGACGACCGCGCCGACGAACAGCGCGGTCAGGGGTTCGATCCGCTGGTGGCCGTGCGGATGCTCCGCGTCGGCGCCGTCGTAGCGGGCCCCGCCCCAGACGAACACGACGCCGCTGGCGACGAGGTCCGCGACGGAGTGGGCCGCGTCGGCCAGCAGCGCCACGCTGCCGAACGCGAGTCCCGCGGCCCCCTCGGCGACGATCTTCGCGGCGTTGCCGAGGACGTTCACCCCGGCTGCCCGCCTGAAGCGTCGTTTCTCCTCTCGCCGCGGCCGGGCCGTCATGTCCGACCGTCGTGCGCCGTCGGTGTTAAGTGGTGCGTCCGCGCGCGGGACCTCCCGGACCCCGGACCGCAGCTATCAGACGCGATACCCGGCGGCCGGCGTTTAACCGTTCCGGGGCCAGAGGCCACGACATGTACCGCGGCGAGCGTGCCCAGAGCGAGGTGATCGGGACCGTGCTGCTCCTGGGGATCACGATCGCCGCCGTGACGGCCACGGTGGCGACCGGGAGCGTCGCGCTCGGCGCCGTCACCGACGAGGCGCAGGCGGCGGGCGTCGAGAACGGGATGTCCGAGTTCACCTCGCGGGCCAGCCTCGTCGCGCTCGGCGAGGCGGACGCCAAGCGCTTCGATCTGGGGTCGGTCGACGGCGGCGACCTCCGGCTCGAGGAGGACGCCGGCCGCGTCGAGGTCCGGATCGAGCGGCCCGACGGGAACGTCACCGCGGAGTCGTACCCGCTCGGGACGCTCGTGTACGCCGGCGACGGGCGGGAGATCGCGGTCCAGGGCGGCGGGGTCTGGTCGACCGACGGCACCCGCGGGCGGATGGTATCGCCGCCGGAGTACCACTACCGCGACTCGACGCTCACGTTCCCGATCGTTCAGTTGACCCGCGAGGGCGACCGACCCGTCCCGGCCCGCGGAACCGGAGTGGTTCGCCGAACGACCGCCGGCGAGACCGTCTTCCCGAACGTCTCCAACCCGCTCGAGAACGGGACGGTCGTCGTGACGGTCACGAGCGACTACTACGAGGGGTGGTACGACTTCTTCAGCCAGCGCGCGGAGGGAGACGTGACGATCGACGACGCGAACCGGACCGCGACCGCACGCCTCGTCGTCCCCGGCGAGGTGCCGCTCGACAAGCCGCTCTCGCTCGGCAGCGAGGACACGAACATGGACGTTCCGCTTCACGAGGACGAGTACGACCTCGGCGTCGCACACCCGTCGCCGTCGGCGGTCATCGACGAGCGGATCGAGAACGCCTCGACGAGCGGCCGACCCATCGGCGACTGCGTCGGCGACGGAACGTGTACCGCCGGGACCTACCACGCGAGCGGGGACGTCTCGTTGAGCGACGACGTCGAGTTCGATACGAGCGGCGGCAACGTGACCGTCGCGATCGACGGGGACCTGGAGATCGGCGGCAACGACCTTCGGATCACCGACGGGAGCGACAACGTGGTCACGTACTACGTCAACGGGAGCGTCGAACTCAACAACCCGACGATCGGGACGACGGCGTCGTCGATCGACGCCGACCGGACCCGGTTCTACGTGAACGGCGGGATCGCGGAGAACACGAACGGGATCGGGAACGCCGCGATCGACGCGATCGTCTACGCGCCGAACGCCGACGTGGAGGCGAACGGGAACCCGACCCTTCGGGGGGCGTTCGTGTTCGAGCGGCTCGACCTCGGCGGCGCGTCCTCGATGGCGTACGACGCCGATCTGACCGGGATCGACCTGACGATCGGCGGCGGTCCCGGACGGAACCCGATCACGTACCTCCACGTGAGCCGAAACGCGGTCTCGGTTCGGCTCGAGTGAGTCGACCGGCGGAGTCGGCCCCTCCCGCCGCCGGCTCACCGACGGTAGGAGACGTCCACCACGATCACGCGCAGGTACACCGCCTCGTCGCGGTCGATCGTCGCGACGACCACGTCGCCCGTCGTCTCCGCCGGGTCGACGGTGAAGCCGTCCGTCTCGGCGAGGTATCGCTCCCACGCGTCGGCCCGCGGCGACTCGATCCGGAGCCGGATCGCGTGGGGGGCGACGGCGTCCTCCGGGAACGCGAAGCGTTTCACCTCGCCGGCGTCGGTCGCGATCTGGACGGTCCCGTCGCCGTCGACCGCGGCCGGCCCGTCGCCGGGCCGGGTTCGAACGAGCGGGAGGACCGTCCGGTTCGTCCCCCCGGCGAGCGAGACGAACCGCGGCGTCGACCGGAACAGCGTCGTGTTCCCGTCCGTCCGGAACCGCGCGCCCGCGTCGTAGCCGATCGTCGTCTCCCCGCGGGTGTACGTCACGGCGTGGACCGTCCGGGTGGTGTGGTTGCCGACCCGCGTCCCGCTCGCGTCGACCTGCTCGATCGTCACGTTCGTCGTCGACGACAGCGCCAGCTCGCCGCCGCTGAGCCGGAGTTCTGTCGCCCGGCTCGGGTCGCCGTGTCGCTGGACGTCCCGCAGGTTGTCGTCGAGGACGTCGAAGGCGCGTTCGACGTTCTCGACGCGCTCCGCGTCCCGACGCTCCTCCAGTCCGGTGATCCCCACCGCGAACACCGACGCGATCGTCGCCGTGACCAGCGCGAACACCAACACGTAGCCGACCACGTCGCTCACGCCCCGGTCGTCGGAGCGGAACGGGCGCTCGGATCGCCCCCCGCGGCCGTCGCTCATCGCTCCGTCACCGCCAGCGTGCCGGCGCTCGGGTCTGCGGCGTCCGCGACGTACGTCACGCGAACCGGCCCGCCGCGGAGCGTCGTCTCCGCGACCGCCGTTCGCGATCGGTAGGGGATCCGGACGCTGGCGTCGGGGTGGGTCGTTCGGAGGATCACCGCGGGGTCCGGGTCGCCCGCGATCTCGACGGTGTAGGGGATCCCGGCCACCCGCGTCGGCAGGTCGGCCTCGATCACGGCAACCGCGGTTCCGTCGGCCGGGTCGAGGTCCGGATCGGCGCGACCGGCCTCCGCGAGCCGCGCGGTTCGGTCCGCGCTCTCGAGGGTCGACGCGAGCGACTGGCCCGCGACCGCCAGCTCGCCGTGTACCGCCCGGTCGGTCTGCGCGTCGAGGACCCCGCCGACGCCGATGACGACCCCGGAGAGCAGCGCCGCCCCGATGGCGAGCGTCAACACGTACCCGACCGTCGTGCTCACCGCCCGGCGGTCACGACGGATCGACCGCTCGGATCTCCCCGGCTCCGCCGAGTCGCTCGGATCCGCCGACCCGTCCGAAGCGTCCGCCCCGCCGGCGGGAGCCGAGTCACGCACGCGGCTCACCCGGTGCGACCCGGACCGTGGTTCGGAACCGCAGGTCGGCCGTCCGATACCGGAGCTCGACGGCGGCGTCGTAGACCGCGGGCGAGACGCCGGCGTGGTCGGTCGCGGGGTCCGTACCCGCCGGCCGGGGGCGGACGGTCGCCGTCACGGTGCCGTCGGCCGCGTCGGCGTTCGCGAACCCGATCCCGTACCGATCGGTCGGGACGACCAGATCCGCGGGCCAGACCCCCGGACACGCCGCGGATCCGAACCGCTCGCCGGTGAGATCCAGCGTCACGTTCTCGCCCGGCGCGGCCGCGACCGAACACAGGGCCGTCGGGGCGGCACCGTTCGTCCCGTTCGCGACGACCACGCCGCCGGAGCCGTTCCGGTAGACGTACACCTCCCGGCTCCCCGCGAGTGCGGCCCCGTCGAACGCGACGTGGAACGCCTCGCCGGTCGCGTTCGCCGCGGTCGTCGTCGCCAGGTCGTCGACCGCAAGCGACAGCGAGAACGCCCGCGTCCGGTCGATCCCGTCGACGAACGCGTACGTCGTCGCGCCCGTGGCGTTCGCGAGCGACGTGGCGTTGCCGTCGGTGGCGAGGTGCTTCCCGCGACGGAGCCCCGCCGCGTCGGCGTCGAGGCGGACGGCGCCGCCCCGATCGGCGTAGCTCCGCGCGATCCGACGGTCGAGATCGGCGACCCCCTCGAGCACGGTGTCGTTCGCGGCCGCGTGGGACGACGGTCCCGCGCGGTTCGTCGCCTCGAGCAGCTCCCCGACGCCGCCGACGGCGGCCGCCCTGACGTCGGCCGCCTCCCGGTCCGCGTCCTCGACCCCGCGAGTCGCGAGCGTCTCGGCGTATATCGTGGCGTTCAACAGGACGACGAGCGCCACCAGCGCGACCGCCATCACGAGCCCGGCGACGACGAGGAGCTGCCCGCGGTCCGCATCGCGGAGGCGTCGCTCCCGCGTCCGATCCGGGTTCACATCCGCCATGTGACGATCGACACCTCCAGCACGTTGTACGTCGGGCCGGGGCCGACGGGCGGCGCGTAGAACGTCGCGTCCGGGTCGTCGGCCACCGCCTCGAGGGTGTGTTCCTCGAACCCGTCCGCGGTCAGCGTGGTGTCGTTCGACACCGTGACCGTCCGGGTCGCCGTCACCGCGTTGTCGCTCGGCGTCCCCATGTACACCATGCGCTGTCGTTTCACCGGCGTCGCGTCGTACGTCGTCGGCTCGACGTGGAACCGGACGTAGACGTTGAACGCGATCCGCCGGTCGAGGAACGTCCGGTCGAGCGCGTCGCCGAAGCCGTTCGGCGGCCCGCCCCGCGTGTGGAACCCGACGTCGCCGTGCGTCCCGCGGAATCCCGCCTCGACCGTGTCGTTGCCGGGGTGCCAGTCGAGGACGGCCTCGCGGAGGTCGCCGTTCGCGGCGCTCGTCTCGAGCAGCCCCGTCGCGGCCGCGCGCTGCTGGTTCTCGATGTGCTGGTTCGACGTGCTCGCCGACAGCGGCGTCACCGCGGTCGCCTGGAGCGCGAACGTGAGCCCGGCCACGAGCAGCATCGCCGCCACGAACGCCTCCAGCGTGTGTGCCTGGCCGCGGTCGTCGGGGGCGCTCGGGACGAGGGGGAGTCGTGACCGCACCATCGTCACCACACCCGCACCGTCAGCCGGTACTGGACCCCCCGGAGCGAGACGACGCGGCCGGCGACGGTGACGTCGCCGGTCGTCGCGGTCGGGGGTGCGGTCGATCGGTTCAGCGTCGCCCCGACGGGGCCGTGCCGGGTGTCGAACGCGACGGTCGCCGGGGTCGCCGCGGGGTCGCGCTCGTCGAGCCCGTGTATCACCACCTGGACGTCGTCGTCGACGCCGAACGACGCCGCGGGATCGGTCCCGGCGTCGAACGGACAGCCCGCGTCGTCGGCGAGCGTCGCGTTCGCCGCGAAGAACGCGACCGTACACGCCGGCGAGAGGACGCCGGGTTCGGTCGGCGCGTGGACCGCGGTGGAGACACCGGAGACGTTCCCGGAGGCGCCGAGGCGGTCGACGGTTCCGGCGGCGATCCGGTCGGCCACGAGCGGCGAGGCGGTCTCGCCGGCCGCGAACGGCTCGAAGAGCGTCGGGACGAACGCGACCACGAACGCGAGCGTTACCAGGAACACGCCCGCGCCGACGGCGAAGTCGATCTGTGTCTGTCCGCGCGCCTCGCTTCGGGTCCCGTCCGCGGCCCGGACTCCGGAGGGTCGTTCACCCGACATAGATCCACACCCCCAGCGCGAGCGTCATCAGCGCGACGGCGAACTTCACGCCGGAGAGGAGCCGGGCGTCCCGAATGTAGCCGGCGATGAACCCCGAGAGCACGGCCTGGATCGTCACCGCGTGAAAGAACAGCATCGACAACACGGCCGGATCGACGCTGCCGCCGAAGCCCCCGCCCGCGACCGCGCCGGCGCCCGCCGACGATCCCGACGCGCTCCCCGCGAGCCCGCCCATCACGTCGATGAACTGCGTCTGGAGGATCGCCATCACGCCGAGCAGCGTCACGTACGTCATGACGATGATCGCCACCTGCATCCGCGTTCGGGACCGACGCTCGCGCTCGATGTCGTCCTGGTTCTCGGAGGCCTGCGCCGCGGTGGTCAACACGTCCGTGATCTGTGAGGACGCCTCCTGTGCCTCCGAGATCAGTTTCACGGTGCGCGCGAGCCGCGGGACCGCGTACGTGTTGTTGAACTCGACGAGGGCGTCTCGCAGGCTCATCCCGTAGTTCACCTTCGCGTGGATCACCTCGAACTCCTCGGCGAGCGTCCCCGAGGAGGTGTCCGCGACCGTCCGGATCGACTCCAGCAGCGTCTGGCCCGTGTCGTTGGCGGAGGAGAGCTTCCGGAGGTTCTCCGACAGCTTCCCCGTGACCGACCGCTTGGCGCGCTGGTCCCACTCGTAGAACGCCGTGAGCGGCACGAGCGTCAGATACGCCGGGACGTACACCCAGACGAACGCCGACCAGACGGGGCGGGCGATCCAGCCGTCGACGGTCGTCGGCGCGGACCCCGACGCGACCGCGACGCCGACGAGCGCCAGCGAGGCCGGAACCGTCATCGCGAGCGTGTACAGCGGGTTGTCCCGCAGGAAGCGGTGCGGAGCCGCGAGGATCCGCTTCGTCTTGTGGGTGCCCTCGCGGTCGCGGATGCGGTCGAAGACGCTCGCACGCCCGACGAACGCCTCGATCAGCCCGAAGTGGAGCAGCCCCTCGCGGCTCGTCTGGCGGAGCCGGTCGCTGCCGCCGTCGGGCCGGAGGTAGCCGTCGCCCGGCTCGTCCTGTTTGACCGTCGAGACCAACACGAGAAACCCGACGCCCGTGAGCGGAATGAGGAGGTACACCGTGACGTACAGCAGGCGGTCGTCGGCCTCGCCCATCATCCCCATGATCACGAGGATGATGATGAGCAGGAGCGGAAAGAGCGAGAGCGTCATGTACATCTCCCCGAACAGCTCCAGCGTCTCGAGGGTCATCTCGCGCTCCTGTTTGGACGTGCGGAGGTGTTTCTCCTTTTTGTCCTTCAGGAACGGCTCCATCTCCCCGCCGGAGTTGACGATGGAGAGCATGTCCGCGAGGAACTGCGAGAGCTCCTCGGAGGGCGTCTCCATCGACTGCGTCCGGATCGCGTTCCGGTAGTCCGTGCCGAAGTACTCCGTCTCGTTGATGACGTTCTGGAACTCCCGCGACACCTCGCCGTAGGTGTCCTCGGCGGTCGCCATCGCCCGGAGGATCTCCAGCTGGTTGAGTCCGCCGACCGAGAGGGCGTACATGAACGAGACGGAGTCGGCTAAAAGCAGGTTGATCTCCCGCTCTCGGCTCGCCGACCGCGAGTACGGGACCGCGAGGAGCCCGCCGAACCCCGCGGCGAACCCGATCGACCCGAAGACGACGCCGCTCGTGAGGACGGCGACCGGCACCACGAGCGACCGCAGCAGCTGCCGCGTTCCCTGGTTGGGAACGGGGATCCCGAGCGAGAGCGACGCCGGCGAGAGCAGTCCGAGCGCGAAGACCCCGTAGCCGAGCAGCGTTCCGACGAGCGCGAGCGCGACGCCCGCGATCACGCCGATCCCGAGCGCTCGCGAGACGTACATCTCGACCGGATCGGGCATCCGCGCCTCCGCGAGCTTACGCTCGACGTCGCCGACGAGGTCGCCGTCGGGGTCGAAGAGCAGCCCGAACGCCGGATAGAACAGCTGCCCGAGGAGGTCGCCGTCGACCGACTCCCCGCCGACGTCCGCGTCGAGGCTCATCGAGACCTCCGGAGGAGACTCACGGCGTCACCCCTCCTCCTCGGCGGGCTCGACGGCCTCGAACCCCCACCCGTCGTCGACGGGGTCGGCGTCGGCGCCGTCCTCGTCACCTTCGATCTCGTTCTCGTCGTCGCGTTCGGTCCCACCCTGGTCGTCCCTCTCCTCGTCGCCTTCGGCCCCACCCGCGTCCGGATCCGCGTCGTCGACCGCGTCTTCCACCCCATCGAGGGTCGTCTCGTCGGGGGCCGTCTCGTCGGGGGCCGTCTCGTCGACGGATTCTCCGTCAACCTCGCCGTTCTCCTCGGCGTGTTCGTCGCTGTCCCACTCGCGATCGATCGAGTCCGCCGGCGTTCCCTCGGTCGACCCGCCGCCTCCGACGAGGTCGTTCACCCCGGCGTCGGCCTCTGAAACCGGTCCGACCACGTCTACCCCGTCGCCGAACGGGCGGCCGAAGTCGATGTCGCCGTCGGCGTCCGCGGAGCCGTCGCCGGGAGGGACGTCGCTGCCACTGGTCGGGCCGCTCGTCTCGGACGCCCCGTTCGCCTCCGGCGCGGACGGCCCGCTCGCCTCCGCCTCGAACTCGGCGGCGTCGGCCGTGACCGCGGCGAGCGCCTCCCGCTCCTCGTCGGGAGCGGCCTCGACGCGACGGGCGGGATCGACCGCGAGCAGCGCGTCGGCGACCGAGTCGGGGATCGACCCGCGATAGGTCTCGAAGACGTCCTCGGCGTCGTCGAGGATGGCCGCCGCCTCCTCGCGCCCGTCCTCGTCGGGATCGGGCCGCGGCACCATCTCCTCCTTGTCGCGGTCGACGTCGATCAGGACCGACTCCATCTCCCGGAGGTCCTCCAGGGAGCGCTCCAGCTCGTCGTTGGCCATCAGCGCGAGCACCGTCTCGGGGTCGTTGATGAACGCCTGGAACGTCGCGGCCACCTGGGCGTAGCTGTTGAGCCCGCGGTCGATGAGGTAGGCCAAGACGATCCGACGCTTGCGGAGCTCCTCGTCGAGGGTCGCGCGGCTCCACCCCCGGTCGAACATGATCTCCTCGAGGACGTTCGAGTCGCCCATCCGGAGGAACTCGTCGGTCTCGGCCTGCCACTGGAAGACGTCCTGGACGTTGATCTCGTCGTTCTCGGCGTCGTAGTGGTTGATCTCGGTGAGCGACTTGTTCCGGCGCACCTTCCGCCCCTGGACCCGCGTCGACGTCTGGATCGACACCAGGTCGAGGGCGGTGAACATCGTCTTCGAGACGTTGATCGGGTCGGTGGTGAACCGCTTGAGCACCTCGCCGACGGAGTCGGCGTGGAACGTCGTGTAGGTGGTGTGGCCCGTCGACATCACCTGGAAGGCGGTCCGGCCCTCCTCGCCGCGGATCTCGCCCATCACGATGTAGTCGGGGCGCTGCCGGAGCGCGGCCTCGAGCAAGTCGAACTCGTCGACGTCGCCCTTGTCGTCGTCCGAGAAGGAGGGACGCGTGACGGAGGCGATCCAGTTGCGCTGGGGCAGCTCGACCTCGCGGGTGTCCTCGATCGAGACGATCTTCGCGTTCGAGGGGATGAAAAGGGAGACGGCGTTCAGGCTCGTCGTCTTCCCGGAGGCGGTCCCGCCCGCGAAGATCAGGTTCTTGTTGTTCTCGATACACAGCCAGAGGAACGCCATCTGGTCGAGCGAGAACGTCCGCCAGTTGATGAGGTCGATCGGCGTGAAGGGGACGTCGTTGAACTGCCGGATCGTGTAGTTGGTCCCGTGGTCTGAGACCTCCCTGCCGAGCGTGAGCTGCGCCCGCGAGCCGTCGGGAAGGGTCGCGTCCACCTGTGGCCGGCGCTTCGAGATCCCCTTGCCGGACCGCTGGGCGAGCTTCACGACGAAGTCGTCGAGCTCGTCGGTGCCGTGGTAGACGTTGGTGATGACCTGCTCGTAGTCGGCGTGGTAGACGAAGACCGGCGAGTCGTACCCGTCACAGGAGACGTCCTCGACGTTGATGTCGTGTTTGATGGGGTCGATCCGCTCGTATCCGATGAAGTCGCGTTTGAGGTAGTACAACAGCTTCTCGACCTGGTACGCCGAGAGGGTCCGCGCGTCCTCCTCGAGCACCGCCGGCTCGGGGCGGGCGCTGATCCGGACGGGGGCGTCCTCGGCGTCACCGTCGCTTCCCCCGTCGGTCGGCTGATACCCGAGCGCCTCGGCGAGCCGGCCCGGAATCCCCGCGGTCGGATCGATGCCAAAGCGATCGAGGTCGATCCGATCGAGCCGGCCGAGGAGGTCGCTCACGAACTCGTTCGTCCCGGACGCCTCCTCGTAGAGGCCGTACCGGTCGAGCAGGGTTCGCGTCTCCTCGGCGATGACGCCCTCGCGGAACGCCTCGTCGCCGCCCGCGATCGACTCGTCGGCGTACTTGATCGACGTCCGGAGCTTCCCCGTGAGGAACTCGATCAGGTCCGTCTCGATCCGCGTCAGGTACGGCTGGACCGCGTAGTACTTCCGCTCGTTCTCCTTCGTCGAGCGGAAGACGATCACGAACGCGTACGGCTCGTTCACCCAGTAGCGCTCCTCCTCGCGGAAGTGCGTCTTCTTGGGCATCGGCACCGCCTTCTCGAGGTCGTACCGGTTCACGAAGGTCGTCGCCCCGTCCGCCGTCGAGAAGAACGCGTCCTCGTCGAGGTCCGGGTCCACATTCACGGTTCGCTCGTCGACCAGGTCGGCGAGCTCCGCGGCCGCCTCTCCGCCGCCTGAGAGCGCCTCGCCGATCCGGTCCGGGTCGAACCCCAGCGCGTCGGCCTTGTCCGCGTGGGTGAACGCCAGCGGCTCCCCCTCCTCGTCGGTCGGCGGGTTCCCCTCCGCGTCGTAGAAGTACTCGTCGGCGTAGTCGTCCCACGTGTAGTACCCCTTCAGCACCGGCACCTCGTACTGGTCGTACCGGGCGTGAAACCGGTCCCACAGAACCTCGCCGACCGCGGCGGCCGACCGGACCCGATCCGCGGACTCGACGGGATGGAACCCGAGGAGGTCGGTCGGGTCGAACGCGACCCGCTCCCAGTCGAGGTCGGTCGGGAGTCCGGCAGGAGCCGGCTCGACGTCCGTGCCGGCGACCACGACCGACCCCGACTCGTGGGCGTCGACGCCCGCGAGGCGGCCGTCGGGGGCAGTGCGATCGTCGAAGACGGCGCGGCCGTCGACGATCACGTCACGGTCGCCGACGACGAGCGTGCCAGCCTCGGGCGTCCCGTGACCGTCGACCGGCGTCTCGCCGTCCGCCAGGAAGGGCTCGACGACCCCGACCGCCCGGAGGGTCGCGCCCGTGCGGTTCGCGTCGTCGAGCCGGCCCTTGATCGCGCTCGCCGGCACGGTGGGGACGTTCGGGACCCACTCGTACAGCGTTGCGGCGACGTCGTCGTCGCCGCGCTCCGTGAGGAACTCCTGCCAGGTGTACCGGCCGACCCTGACGGGGTGGCCGGACGTCGGCGTCGCGCTCGTGGAGGTCGACGGCCTCGTCGCCGTCGCGTTCGAGCTCGGGTTCGTCGTGCTCGCACCGTCGTCGGACGAGGGCGTCGCTCCCACCTCCCGGTCGCCGTCACCGTCCCCCGCGGTGACGGGGTCGCGCCCCGCGTCCCCTCCGTCCATGGGCGGATCCACCCGGCTCCCGTTGAAAAAGGTGTCTCGCAAATATCCGGGATTGATAACCCCGGTGTCGGGAGCGTGAACTTTTAGCCGCCCCTCCGCGCAGTCGGGACCGTGACCTCTCTCCGTCGGCTGCGCCGGCTTCGTCGGCTTCGCGATCGGGCGGTTCGCCGGCGGGTTCGCGACGCGATCGCGGAGGAGGTGCTCGGGGACGCCCGCAGCCTCGCCGTCGTCCTCGTGTTGACCGCGTTCATGTTCCTCATCGGCGTCGACTACTACGCCGGCAGCCTCGGGGAGGTCCCGACGGTGCTGTGGCCGCTGTACGCCGACTCGGCGGTGGCGGTCGCGCTCGGCGCGCTCTCGCTCGCGACGCTCCTGCCGACCGTCGGCTCCGGCGACCCGGTGACGGAGACGCCCACGAACCGGGCGCTCGCGCACCTCCACACGCTCTCGTTCGTCTGGCTCGTCCAGTTCGGGCTGTGGCCGCTGGTCTCGCTGAACCTCGCGTTCGAGTCGTACGTGAGCGCCCCCGACGCGTGGATCTACTACTGGGGCGTGTTGGGGACGCACCTCTGTTTCGTCGGCCTCGCGCTGCTGTTCCCGGCGTTCGGCCGGACGACCCGCGGCGCGCTGGCGGTCGCCGGCGCGGTCGGCGTCGCGAACGTCGTGGTCGACTACTGGCTCGGCTACTCCCCGCCGCTGCTGTACGAGCCCGGCGCGGGGCTGGCGCTCGCCACCCTCGGGATCGCCGGGTTCTGCGTGTGGCTCGCGGGCCGATCGTTCCGGCGGCTGGATGAGGATCCGGCCTGAGAGGCGACCGATCCGGTAGAACTCGCTTGCCTATCGAACGGGTGTTTCGTGTGTGATCGGGGTCATACGAAGGAGATCGTTGCTGGCGCGGTGAACACGTCCAAAGCCCCAGTCACGGGGAGGCCGTGCACTCGCTGCGCTCCTCGCTCACTTCGTTCGCTGCGGTGTCGCCGGCGGC
>NZ_NHPJ01000088.1 GCF_002252985.1 Halorubrum halodurans
ATCCGTCTCCGTCCCGCTCGCGCCGGTTTCGGGTTCTCCTCGCCGGTCGCCGTCGGGAGCGTCGGCGTCGGTCGGGGCGTCGGGAGCGGCCTCCCGAGCCGGACCGGGTCCGGCCGGCTCTCGGTCGGGCGCGGGATCGGAACCGGTTTCGGGGGAGCTGGCCGGTCCGTCCGCGTGGCCGTTCCCGGCGTTCGGGGCGCTCGACGTGCTCGGGCTGCTCGGGGCGTTCGCGTCCGCCGTCTCGACGCCCTCGTCTGCGTCGACGCCGCCGACGGCGTCGGATCCGCGTTCGGACGGGCTCTCCTCGATCCCCCCGGCGTCCGTGCCGGTCTCGGCGCCCCGATCGGGGTCCGGTAGCTCTCGGACGTCGAGGTCGACCTCGTAGACGGTGTAGATGCCGACCTCGTCGTTCGCGAGATCGAACGCCTCCTCGCCGGTCTCGAGCCGGCGTGCGTTCCCGACGAACGCGGCCGCCATCGAGTCGCCGGCGGTGTACGTGACGTAGTAGTCGCCGGAGAGCACGTTCTCGGAGAGTTCGACGTAGCCGGTGAAGCCCCCCTGCGTGAGCTTCCGATCCGCTTCCGAGAGCGGCGTGTCCTTCGTGTAGTATCGCGCGCGCTGTTCGCCCCCTCGCTCCTGCATCGCGAAAAGAACCGGAAGCGCCTCGTGGGGCGCCTCGTAGACCGTTCCGGAGGCGTCGGCGAACGCGTCGAGGTCGGCGTCGACGGTCCCGACGACGCGACCGTCGAGCATGAACAGCCACCCGGTGCCGTCGGTCGCCGCCCCGGAGAAGCCGCGGTCGGCGAACCGGCGGAGCCCGTCGAATCCGTCGTCGAACTCCCGAGCGCTCCACCCGGTGACGTCCTCCCTTCGCTGTGCGTCCATCTTACCGGTATTCCCCGGTACCGACCCAAATACTTTCCGGACCGTGAGACGGTCGTCAGACGCCGGATCGTCCGGATTCGGCGGACTCGGTCGTGGCGCGATCACTCCGCGTCGGCCACGGCCGCTATCGCCTCGCATCCGAGGCTGATCACGTCGGCGTCGAACCCGCCCGCCCGAAGCTCCTCGGGCGTGTACCAGGACCACTCGTCGGCGTCCGCCTCGTCGTCGCCGGCGGGGTCGATCCGGCGGCTCGGGACCCGCGCGTGGTAGAGGTGATCGATGTGCTGGTGGCTCACCGACCCGTCGGGGTGGACGTCGATGTCGTGGAGCATCTGGTGGGCCGGCTCCGGCAACGGTCGGCCGTTCGGCGTCGCGACGTCCGCGCGGTCGGCGACGAGTTCGGCCTCGAGTCCGGTCTCCTCGCGGACCTCCCGCAGCGCCGCCTCGTGCGGCAGCTCGTCGCGCTCGATGTGCCCGCCCGGCGGGAGGCGGATCCCCAGTCGCTCGTGTTCGTGAAGGGCCGTCGCGCCGTCGTTGACGACGTAGGTGGTCGCCGTGAAGTGGCGGGTCGTCTCCATGCGGGTCCCTCGTCCCGACGCGATTTGTGCGTTCGGGATGTCGATTCCGACGGGCGGCTCGCCGGCGCGTACCGTCGGGTTCTTTCATCCGGTCGGCCGAACGCTCGGCCATGACTGACCTCGATACGGTCGAAAGCGTCGCCCGCGCGGCGGCGTTGGCCGGCGGCGCGGAGCTCCGCGAGCGGTATCGGAACGGCGACGCCGCCGGCGAGTACGACGAGACCGACGTGAAGGCGGCGGCCGACGCGGCGGCGGAGGCGCGGATGCTCCCCGTCGTCCGGCGGGCGTTTCCCGACCACCCGGTGTTCGCCGAGGAGGCCGGCCGCTTCGACGGGACCGGGCCCTACCGTTGGGTGATCGACCCGCTCGACGGCACCAACGACTTCGCCGCCGGGCTGCCGACGTTCGCCGCGTCGGTCGCGGTCCTCGATGCCGAGGACGACGAGCCGGCACTCGCGGCCGTCAGGCAGCCGGCGACCGAGGAGACGTACCTCGCACGCCGGGACGCCGGCGTCACCTACGAGGGCGAGCGGGTGACCGCCGAGAGCGACGTCGCCCTCGAGGCCAGCACGGTCGCGATGATCGTCGGACGCGACGTTCCGCGGGATACCTCCCTCTCCGGACGCGCGGACGCGATCCGGGAGGGAGTGGCCGGCGAGGTGAAACGGACGATCGACAGCTGGGCCCCGACGGTCCACTCCGGGCTCCTCGCCCGCGGCCGGATCCAGGGGCTCGTCCAGTTCCACCCCGACGAGGAGGAGCGGGCGGTGACCGAACTGTTCGCGTCGGAGGCCGGCGCGGCGGTCCGTCGGGAGGGGTCGCTGTACGTCGCGGCCCCTGACGGGGAGCGGCTGGACGCGCTGTGGACGGCGATCGACGACGCGCGGTGAGAACGGGAACCGACTCAGTCCATCGTGATGCCGTCCTCGGCCTCGAGCAGCTCGTGGTAGCGGTTGCGGATGGTGACCTCGGAGATGCTCGCGACCTCGCTCACCTCGCTCTGGGTCACCTTCTCGTTGGTGAGGAGGGCGGCGGCGTAGACGGCGGCGGCCGCGAGGCCGACCGGCGACTTCCCGCTGTGGATCCCCTGTGACTTCGCGGTGTCGAGAAGCCCGCGGGCACGACGCTCCGACTCGTCGGACAGCCCGAGATCGGAGGCGAACCGCGGGACGTAGCTCTCGGGATCGGCGGGCTGGATCTCCAGCTTGAGCTCGCGGACGACGTAGCGGTACGTCCGGGCGATCTCGTCCTTCTCGACGCGGGAGACGCCGGCGATCTCGTCGAGGCTGCGCGGCGTTCCGGCCTGACGGGCGGCCGCGTACAGCGCGGCGGTCGCGACGCCCTCGATGGAGCGGCCGGGGAGCAGGTCCTCGTCGAGCGCGCGACGGTAGATGACCGAGGCGGTCTCGCGGACGTTGTCCGGCAGCCCTAACGCCGAGGCCATCCGGTCGATCTCGCCGAGCGCCTGCTTCAGGTTCCGCTCCTTCGAGTCACGCGTCCGGAACCGCTCGTTCCAGGTGCGGAGCCGCTGCATCTTCTCCCGCTGGCGGCTCGAGAGCGACTTCCCGTAGGCGTCCTTGTCCTGCCAGCCGATGTTGGTCGACAGCCCCTTGTCGTGCATCATGTTCGTCGTCGGGGCGCCCACGCGGCTCTTCTCGTCCTTCTCGCGGGAGTCGAACGCGCGCCACTCCGGTCCGCGGTCGATCTCGTCCTCCTCGACGACGAGCCCGCAGTCCGCACACACCGTCTCGCCGTGTTCGGTGTCCGTCGCGAGCTGGCCGCCGCACTCCGGGCAGCGCAGCTCCTCGTCCGCGGTTGACTCGGGTTCCTGTTCCTCGTCGACGTGCTCCGCCGTGTAGGTTCGAACGTTGTCGCTCATTGTGTTTGGATCGGAGGGGGACTGCGGGACCGAAAGATGGGTCTATGTTCGGTTTTTCCTCACCTCTCGGTAAGGAATGTGTACATATAAATCTTCTGCCCGATCTCGAGTCTGAAAAGACGCCGAGTACGCGAGTCTGAGGCGTTCACAGTCCGATTTGATCGATTCGTCCCTCCGGACGGTTCCTCGTCACCGACCGCCCCGATACGGGTTCCGGATCGAATATATATCGGTTTCGTCGCTCTCCTCCCGCCCGCCGTCCGTCTGTCTCCCGTCCTGCCCGCCGTCCGTCCCGCCTCCTCCCCGTCCTCGGCGTTTCCGTGAAGCCAATCGATTTACCGTTCGCCCCGTCAGACCCGTCATGAACCGGACGCGACTCGACCGCCTCCTCGGCGGTCTCGACACCGACGGTTACCTGCTCGACGCCTCACAGGACGACGCGAACCAGCTGTACCTCTCGGGCTTTACCGGTCCCGATCCCTTCCTCACCCTCTACGCCGACGGCGAGGTCCACCTGCTCGTCTCCGGGCTCGAGTACGGCCGCGCACGGACGGAGGCGGCCGCCGACACGGTCGAGCGGCACGCCGACTACGACTACGAGTACGGCGGCCGCGAGGACCGATACGACATGTACGCCCGGTTCGTGGCGGACAAGGACGTGGAGTCGGTCTCCGTCCCGCCGCGGAGCCCGGTCGGAACCGCGGACGCGCTCAGGGAGCGCGGGATCGACGTCGTCGTCGACGGCGACGACGCCCTCGGCGAGGTCCGGGCGGTCAAGACCGACGAGGAGGTAGACGCGATCCGGGCGGCCCAGCGCGCGAACGAGGCGGCGATGCGCGCCGCGGAGTCGCTGCTCGCCGCGGCCGACGTCGCCGGGGGTGGAGACGCGCCGAACGACGGCGACGCGGCCGCCGAGGCCGTGGAGCCGGGCACGCTCCTCCACGACGGGGAGCCGCTCACCAGCGAGCGGGTCGCGGAGGAGATCGAGGTCACGCTGTTGCGACACGGCTGCGCGCTCGACGAGACGATCGTCGCCGGCGGCGCGCAGGCCGCGGACCCCCACGACCGCGGGTCGGGACCGCTCCGGGCGAACGAGCCGATCATCGTCGACGTCTTCCCGCGGTCGAAGGCGACGAAGTACCACGCCGACATGACGCGGACGTTCTGCGTCGGCGACCCGGACCCCGCGGCCCGCGAGTGGTACGACCTCACCGAGCGCGCGCTCGAGGCCGCCCTCGACGCCGTGGAGCCGGGGGCGACCGGCGAGGAGGTCCACGCCGCCGCCTGCGAGGTGTACGAGGCCGCGGGCGAGCCGACCTTCCGGACCGACCCCGAGACCGAGACGGGGTTCATCCACTCGACGGGCCACGGGATCGGCCTCGACGTCCACGAGTCCCCACGGCTCTCGAGCGGGGCGGGAGAACTGGAGCCGGGCCACGTCGTCACGGTCGAACCCGGCCTCTACGACCCCGCGGTCGGCGGCGTCCGGCTCGAGGACCTCGTCGTCGTCACCGAGGACGGCCACGAGAACCTCACCGACTACCCGCTCGAGTTCGTCGTCTGAGCGCCCCGGACCGGCTCCGACCTGCGGGTCCGACCGCCGATCCCGCGGGCCCCGGCTTCGGACTTCACGGAGCCCGCCGTCGGGTTCCACGAGGCTCCGCTTCGGATCCCACAAGACGTATGTCGCCGGCCGCGAGACCGACCGGGCGTGAACACCGAGAACACCCTCCTCAACGCGGTCGCGGGCGCGGTCGCGACGATAGCCCTCTCCTTTACCGGGATCTCCCCGGTCCTCGGCGGCGCGCTCGCCGGCTACCTCGACGGCGGCGACACGGGCGACGGGCTCCGGGTCGGCGCGCTCTCCGGCGCGATAGCGTCGGTCCCGGTGGCCGGCTTCCTGCTTTTGGTCCTGCTCGTGCTCCCGTTTCTGGGGTTCTTCGGGTTCCCGCTCGAGGTCGGACTCGCCGCCGGGGGCGTCGCCGTCCTCGCGGTCGTCATCGTGGTCGGCGGGATCGCCTACACCGTGGCGCTGAGCGCGCTCGGCGGGTTCCTCGGCGTGTATCTGGCCGACGAACTGTGACGCGCCCGGCGCCGATCGACCGGTCCGTGTCGCCGTCGGAGCCTCCGGCCTCGTCGGCGTACGGTCCCCCGACCCCGGCTACTCCGGGGGGCCGCTTCCGTCCGCGTCGGCCCCGGCCGTCCCCGTCAGCGACTCCAGCAGGCGGACCGCCGGGGCCTTCGCGAGCGGCTCGTTCGCGTTGCCACAGTGCGGCGACTGGACGCAGGAGGGGCAGCCGTCCGCACAGTCGCAGCCGTCTATCAGCCGGGCGGTCCGCGCCATCAGCTCCTCGATCCGGGCGTGGCCCCGGCGGGTGAGCCCGACGCCGCCGGGGTGGCCGTCGTAGACGAACACCGCCGGCGCCTCGGTATGCGGGTGGTACGGGGTCGATATCCCGCCGACGTCGGCGCGGTCACACAGCAGGTGGAACGGAAAAAGCGAGATGAGCCCGTGTTCGGCCGCGTGGATCCCGCCGTTGAACGCGTGCTCGCCGCCGGGGGCCGCGTCGTCGACGGTGGCGGCTGCGGCGTCGTCGCCGTCGCCGTTCGCCGTCGCGCCGCCCCCCTCGTCGTCGCCTCCGGCGGCCGCCCCGATCGTCCGCATCGCCGACTCAAGGTCCTCGGGCACCGGGAAGTACAGCGCCCGCGTCCGGAGCGTCGTCTCCGGCAGGTCGAGCGCGAACTCCCCGAGCGAGTCGCCCGTGGCCGCGTCCTTCCGGACGAACCCGGTGACCCGTTCGGAGACGGTCACGTCGGCGAAGCGCACCGGCACGTCGGAGCGCGCGGACAGCGTCCGCTCCCCGAGGTCCTCCTCGACGACGATCGACTTCTCGGTGAGCGGCTGCGTGTAGTAGTCCGCCCACGACGACCGGAGCTCCGCGACGTTCCGATCGAGGTCGAGGTCGGCGACCTCGTAGGTGCGTCCCTGCTGGTGGTAGACCGCGCCCGGATGGGCGTCCCGGAGCGCGTCGGCGAAGCCGAGCGAGGCGATCGACTCCCCGTCGGCGGCGTCGACCAGTTCGACCTCGCGCTCCTCGGCGGTCCGGAGGCTCATCGCGTGCTGGGGGCTCTCCGAGCCCGCGTACGTCCAGCGCATCCCGTCCGCTGTCTCGCGGCGGGCCAGCGTTCCCTCCGCCGTGAGGTCGGCGACGACGTCCGGGAACGACTCGCCGAAGTGTGCCTCGTCCGCGGGCGAGAGCCAGGACTCGTCGGCGGCACACGCCACGTGTCGCGGCAGGAGCCGGTCGTTCTCGGGGTCGCAGATCGCGTCCTCCGGCGGGGCCTCGAAGAAGTCCGCCGGGTGGGTCATCAGGTACTGGTCCAGCTGGTCCTCGCCGCCGACCATCACGACGAGGGCGGGATCCGACCCTCTCCCGGCGCGGCCGGCGCGCTGGTGGGCGGCCATCCGCGTGCCGGGGTAGCCGTCGAGGACCACGGCGTCCAGTCCCCCCACGTCCACGCCGAGCTCGAGCGCGTTCGTCGACCAGACGCCCCGGAGGTCGCCCGCGTGGAGGTCGGCCTCGATCTCGCGGCGGCGGTCGTCCGTCAGCGCCGCCTGGTACGCGCCGACCTTCCCGGCGAGGTCGCGCTCGCCGCGCTCCCGGAGGTCGCTCGCGCTGTCGGTGGCGTACTGCTCCGCGGTCTGGCGCGCCCGCGTGAACGCCAGCGTCTGGCGGCCGCTCGCGACCAGGTCGACGAACAGCCGCTTGCTCTCGGTGTGGCTCGACCTGCGGCGGCCGCTGCCGCGCTCCGCCCAGTCGTCGTCGTACTCCGGCGGGTTCCACAACACCCAGTCGCGCGGCCCCCGGCCGGAGGCGTCCTCGTCGACGAGCGCGATCCCCGACGGGTCGCGGCCCGTGACCGTCGCGACGTGCTCGACCGGGTTGCCGATCGTCGCCGAACAGCAGACGAACGTCGGGTCCGCCCCGAACCGCTCGCAGGTCCGCGCGAGCCGGCGCATCGCGAGCGCGACTCCCGTTCCGAAGACGCCGCGGTAGCTGTGGACCTCGTCGATCACGACGTACTCGAGCGAGGAGAAGAACCACTCCCAGAGCCGCCCGGCGTACGGGAGCAGCGCGTAGTGGAGCATGTCCGGGTTCGACAGGAGGACGGTGGGTCGGCGGTCGCGAACCTCCCGCTTTTCGGCCTGCGAGAGCCGTCCGGTGTACGACGCGACCGACACCCGGCTGCCGAAGCCGAGCCCCCGCGCGAGGTCCGACAGCGACTCCTCCTGGTCGGCGATCAGCGCGTTCTGCGGGCCGACGTACAGGGTCCGCCCGCCGCGGTCCATCGCGGCCTCGAAGGCGGGGACGGTGTACGCGAGCGACTTCCCGCTCGCGGTCTCGGTCGCGAGGACGACGTCGTCGCCGTCGCGGACCGCCTCGATCGCCTCGGCCTGGTGACGGTAGAGCCGGTCGACGCCCCGGTCGGCGAGGGCGTCGGCGAGCCGCGGCTCGAGGTCGACATCGCGGTACTCGGGCTCGCGGGCGGGTAGCCGGCGGTGCTCGGCGATCTGTCCCTCGTAGAAGGGCCGGTTCCGCAGCCACTCGACGGCGTCGTCCACGGGTACGCCATCGTGGGGACCGGGCGGGCCTAACCGTTGTGGTCGGGTGACGCGGGAGGTCGCCCCGGCCGGCGTCGTCGCCCGGAGACCGACCCCGGCGCGGCTCACTCCCGGATCAACACGATCCCGTCGCGGAAGACCGCGTGGTTCGGGAGGACGTGCTCGCCGTCGTCGGTCTCCACGTGGGTCACGAACAGGTCGACCTCCTGGACGATCCCGCGCTGGCCGGCGACGCGCACCTCGTCGCCGATCCCGTACGGCTGCCGGAGGAGCAGGAAGACGCCGGCCGCGCCCGCCGCGAGGAGGTCCTTCGTCGCCAGCGCGGTCAACAGGACGACGGCGAACGAGTACGCCGCGAGCAACACCACGAGCGCGAGGATCTGGACGCCGACCTGCCCGAGCGCGATGAGCGCGGCGACGTAGACGACGCTGTACTTCACGAGCGTCGGGAGCACGCCCACTTCCGGGAGCTTGATCCCCCGGAGCCGCTCGGCGACGAGCAGCTCGGCCTTGTCGCCGAGCACGACGCCGACGATCAACACGAGGACGGCGACGAACAGCCGGGGGACGAACGCGGCCACGTCCGCCCAGAACAGGTCGACGTAGCGCACCTCCGCGACCGTGAACGCGACGAGGACGGTGACGGCGACGATGAAGTACGTCGACAGCTTCGCGACGATCCGGACGGTCGAGGTGTCGAACTCGCGGGCGGTGCGCTCGAAGGTCGTCCCCTCTATCGCCTCGGGGACGCCCGCCCGGATCAACAGCCGACGGTTGATCACGCCGACGAGAAACGCCAGCGCGAGCCCGATCGCGAGCACGACCAGCGCGAGCCAGACGCGGTCGGGGACGACGGCGAGCAGTTCCCCCGCGGTCCGAGCGGGAGTCGCGGAGAGCGTGGGGTCCGCCGCCGTCATCAGTACTCCTCCGGGTCGACCTCTAAGACGAGCCGTCCCCCCTTGAACGCCCGGACGAGGCCGTCGGACTCCGAGAGGACGATCGCGGTCGCGTTGGTGTCCTGAGTGATCGCGCCGCCGGCCATGTGGCGGGCCCCGAGCCCCTTCGGGATGTCGACGCCCTCGGCGGCGGGCTCGAGGTAGCGGTACGCGGAGACGATCTTCCCCGAGTCGGAGATCACGAACGCGCCGTCGAGCCGGGAGAACTCCTTGAGCATGACGTTCACGATGGGGTCGCCGACGTGGACGTGCGACTTCTCGAAGGGGTTGTACGACAGCGAGCGGGACTTGTTCATCACTTTGCCGGCGTCGCCGACGACGAACAGCGCGCCGACGGGTTTCCCCTTCTGGCCCTTCTTGCCGAGCTCGATGGCGACCTCGAGGACGTCGCGGATGACGCCCGGATCGGCCCGCGACTCGACGAAGAGGTCGTAGATGCCGGTGTGGACGGTCTCGTCGACGGTCACGCGGATCACCGCGTCGGACTCGCCCTCGAAGACGGAGACGACGCAGACGACCTCGTCGCCCTCGGCCACGAGGTCGGCCTCCATGGCGCCCTCGATCCCGAACCGGATCCGGTCGCGCACGTCGCGGAAGGGGATGGGCAGCTCGACGAACGGGTCCGCGTCGACGTCGTTGTCGGGCGCGACGACCACGATCTCGGCCCGCTCGCCGCTCCGATCGCCCGCCTCGTCGGCGACGAACCGGTCGTGAAACGAGGCGGTCGGAGAAAAGAGGAGCACCGCGTCGGCGTCCTCGACGAGATCGGTCAGGTGATCGGTGAGTGACGCCATCGTCCTGTCACGACAGCGGGAGGACGTAAAACCGTTGTGACGGCGTCGCACGGGCGTCAGACGCTCGAAGCGTCGTCGCCGTGTCACGCTCGTCGACCGCAACGTCCCCTCCCCGTCGATCGCGATCCCGCCGTCCACGACACCACCCTGCCGCCCGCAACGCCGCCCCGTCGCCCCCGGCGCGTCTCCGTCGCGCACGTTTTATGCGTCACGCCCGTCGGTGCGGACGATCATGGCCACCCGAGACGCGCTCTGGGGCTACCGCGACGCGTTCGGCGACGCCTTCGGGCGGACCTACTTCAGGCGGTTCGGACCGGGCGTCGCCTCGAGCGTCGGGCTCGGGACGTACCTCGGCGACCCGACCGACGCCGTCGACGACGCCCTCCGGGAGACGCTCCGGCTCGGGATCGAGTCCGGAGCCAACCACGTCGACACCGCGACCAACTACCGGTGTGGCCGGTCGGAGCGGGTCGTCGGCGAGGCGATCCGGGAGGCCGCCGTCGACCGCGCGGCGGTCGTGGTGGCGACGAAGGGCGGATTCCTCCCGTTCGACGGCGACCGCCCCGACGACCCGGCCGCGTACCTCAGAGAGCGATACCTCGAGCCGGGGATCGTCGACCCGGCCGACCTGGTCGGCGCGCACTCGATCGCGCCGGGCCTCCTGGAGTGGTCGCTCGACCGCTCGCTCGACCGGCTCGGTCTCGAGCGGGTCGACTGCTACTACGTCCACAATCCCGAGACGCAGCTCGAATCGCGGTCGCGGGAGGCGGTGTACGACGCGCTGGAGGCCGCCTTCGAGACGCTCGAGCGCCGCCGGGCCGCGGGCGACGTCGGCGCGTACGGGGTCGCGACGTGGGACGCGTTCCGGGTTCCCGAGGGCGCGGATCGGTACCTCTCGTTGCGCGAGGTCCTCGCCCGCGCGGCGGCCGCCGGCGAGGCGGTCGGTCCCGACGACGACCACGGTCTCGCGGCGATCCAGCTCCCCTTCACCGTCCACATGGCCGACGCCTTCACGCGGGCGAACCAGCGCCTCCCCGACGATCCGGACGGCGATCCGGTCTCGACGCTCGAGTTCGCCCACGAGGCCGGGCTCGCGGTCGTCACGAGCGCGAGCGTCGGGCAGGGCGAGCTGGCGGCCGACGGCGCGATCCCGGCCGCCGTCGACGCGCGCCTCTCCGGGGACACCCCGGCCCAGCGCGCGCTCAACTTCGCCCGCAGCGCGCCGGGCGTGACCTGCTCGCTCGTCGGGACGACGGACCCGGACCACCTGCGGGAGAACGTCGCCGCGGGCACGTTCGACCCGCTCGGCGCGTCGGCGTTCGACGCCACCTTCGAGTAGACGGACTGAGAGAAGGGAACGGGGACCCGGACCGCGTGACGGCGACTATCGGAGCTCCTTGAACTCGGCGCCGCACTCCGGGCAGATGCGGACCGAGAACACCTCGTCGGGGTCGTTCTCCTTTTTCAGTACCTTCTCGCACGTCGCGCAGTTGAGCCGCTCGTAGGTGTCCTTGAACAGGTCACCGTCCCGTAGCGCCTTGCGCGTGGATTTCATGTGCCGACCTTCGGCACCGGTGGGTATAAAAACCCCGCACGTCGGACGACGAGCGTCAGACGGCCGAGGGGTTCCGGGAACGGCGAACCGGGCGCGGTCGGGTCGCGAGGGCGGGCCGCGAGGATCGGGAGGAGGAGCTGCGAGGGAGGGCCGGCGAACGTCGGCCGCGAGGATCGGGAGCGAGCGGCCGGTTCCGCAACGTTTGTACCGGCCGGCCGGAAACGGCCGTCGTGTCTCGGAACCGGCTGTTCGGCTCGCTGTGTGCGATGGTCTTCCTCGCGAACTTCGCGCGGGTGGTGTTCGCGCCGCTCGTCGGGGAGTTCATCGACGAGTTCACGATCCGCGAGGGGACGGCCGGCCTCGTCGTCACGCTGGCGTGGCTCGGCTCCGCCTCGCCGCGGATCCCGACCGGCTGGGTCCTCACTCGGACCTCCCGCGTCCGCGTCGTGGTCGTCTCGGGGGCGATGCTCACGATCGGCGCGCTCGGCGTCGCGCTCGCGCCCGACGTCCCCGCGCTGATGCTCGCCGCGTTCGTCGTCGGGAGCGCCTCCGGCGTCTACTTCGTCGCCGCGAACCCGTTCGTCTCGGAGCTGTTCCCCGATCGCGTCGGGCGCGTCATGGGGATCCACGGGATGGCGAGCCAGCTGTCGGCCGTCATCGCCGCGCCCGTGGTCACGGTCACGCTGTGGTACGACTGGCGGTACGCCTTCTACGGGCTCGCGGTCGCGGCCGCGCTCACGACCGTCCTCGTCGTCGTCTTGGCCCGCCGGACCGACCTCCCGGACGCGGGTCGCGGCGACACGGACTTCTTCGGCGGCGCGCGCTCGGAGTGGCGGATCATCGTCGCCGGCGTCGTGCTCGTCGGGGTGACGGCGTTCGTCTGGCAGGGCCTGTTCAACTTCTACGAGCTGTACATGATCGACAAGGGGCTCCCGCCGGCGACCGCCCGCAACCTCCTCACCGTGATCTTCGCGGCCGGCGTCCCCGCCTTCATCGTCTCCGGCGAGATCGCGGACCGGCTCCCGAACGTCCCGTACATCCTCGGGATCGTGACGGCCTTCCTCGTCAGCGTCGTGCTCGCCGTCCTCGCGTCGGGGCTCGTCGCGGTCGTCCTCGCCAGCGTGCTCGTCGGCTTCTCCGTCCACATGCTGTTCCCCGCCGGCGACACGTACCTGCTCGGCTCGCTGCCCGACGAGTCGCGGGCGTCGGCGTACGCCGTCTACTCCGCCGGCATGATGACGACGCAGGCGGCCGGCTCGTGGGTCGTCGGCGAGGCGATCGAGGCCGGCGCGAGCTACGACGCCGTCTTCCTCGTCTCCGCGGCCGTCCTCGCCGTCCTCGTCACGGTCTACGCCGCGTTGAACGCCGTCGGTCGGGTCCCCGGCGGGGCCGCACACGTCTGAGCCGGTCTCCGGTCCGGCTCCCGGCCCGCGGATCCGGGGTATCGTGCGTATTTAGGGGCTCGTGCCCCTTCGATCGGGTGATGGAGTACGTACAGGAGCGCGTGACCACGCTCCACGCGCTGACGGACCACCGCCCGGACGCGCCGACCGGGCGCGCGGCCGTCGTGGTGCCGATGACCGAACGCGAGTACGGGACGCTCGCGGCCGAACGCGTGCTGGCCGCCCTCGAGCGCGTCGACCCCGCGCGGGTGATCGTTCCCCTGCGTGCCACGCCGGACCGGGCGGGACCGTTCGCGGCCTGGCTCGACGGCTTCGACCTCGACGTGGAGGCGCTGTGGTGTGACGGGCCGCGGCTCGCCGACCTGCTCGCCGAGCACGGCCTCGACGGCGACCGCGGCAAGGGGCGGGACGTCTGGCTCGCGCTCGGCCGGGCGCTGCGCGAGGAGTTCGTCGTCGTCCACGACGCGGACACGGCGACGTACTCGCCGGCGTTCGTGAACCGCCTCCTCTTCCCGATCGCCCACGGCCACGAGTTCGCGAAGGGCTACTACGCCCGCGTCGAGGACGGCGCGCTGTACGGGCGGCTGTTCCGGCTCTTCTTCCGGCCGCTGATCCGGGCGCTCGCCGACGCCCACGACGCCGACGTCCTGGCGTACCTCGAGTCGTTCCGGTACGCGCTCGCCGGCGAGTTCGCGGCCACGACCGACCTCGTCTCGCGGCTCCGGGTCCAGCGCGGCTGGGGGCTCGAGATCGGCACGCTCGGGGAGGCGTTCTCCCACGCCGGCTTCGCGGGGAGCGCGCAGGTCGACCTCGGCCGGTACGAACACGACCACCGCTCCGTCGACGGCCCGACCGGCCTCGCCGACATGAGCCGGGCGGTCGGCGCGGCGACCCTCCGGGCCGTCGCCGACGCGGGCGTCGACGTCGAGTACGACACGCTCCCCGGACGCTACCGCGAGGCCGCGACGGAGCTGATCCGCCGGTACCGGACCGACGCCGCGTTCAACGGGCTCGCGTACGACCGCGACGACGAACGCGACCAGGTGGCGACGTACGCCGACGCCGTCGCGGAGCCGGGGCCGGACACCCGGCTCCCGGCATGGGGCGATGCCCCGATATCGCCCGCGGCGGTCGCCGAGGCGGCCGCCGCGGACCTGGAGGCGATCGCGGGGACGTCGTCGGGAGCGGCCTCGCGCGCGTCCCCGGAGCCGAACGCCGAGTCCTCCGGCCACGCCGACCGCTCCCCGACGGGGGGTGGCGACCGGTGACCGGCGGCTCCGAACCGAGCGTCGCCGCACGCGACGACCTCGCCGGCGTGGTCGACCTCTTCGCGTGGCTCACCCGCGAGGAGCTCTCGCGGGCGGTCTCCGAGCTCGCGTTCAAGCGGCGGACCGAGGCGGACCGGGAGGCGATCGACGCGGCCATCGAGGTCGCGGTCGCGGAGTACGCGCTCGTCCCCGCGCCGCGGGAGGCGCTCTCGACCGAGGGCGACGGGATCGGCGAGGCGGCCGACCCGCTCGCGGTCGGTCCGGCCGCGTTCCCGTCGCTGCCGGCGGACGCGGAGGACCTCCCGCACATCCTCGACGTGCCCGACCGGGCGGTCGACCGCGAGACGCTCTCCGCGGCGGTCCTCGACCGCCTCTCGACGGACGCGGTCGCGGCGATCACCGACGGGAACGCGGGGCGGCTGGAGGTCCTCGCGGACGTGACCTACGACGTCGAGGCGTGGGCGCCGGTCGACGCGGGGCCGATCCGTGAGCGGATCGTGGCCGAGCTCGACGGCGCGTGAGGAACCCCGCCGACGCGTGAGCGGCGCCGCCGGCGCGCGAGCCGACGCGGCCGCCGGACCTCCGAACCGGCGCTACCGCGACCGAACCGGCCCTATCGCGACGTTTATATCCGCGTCGTCGCCTAGCTCCGCCGATGTGCCGACGGAGCCGATCGATCGGGGCGGACGCCAGAGCGACCGTTCGGACCGACGACCGCGTGGTCACCGTCTTTCTCGCCCTGCTGTCGGTCGTCGTCCTCGTCGTGCTGCTCCACTACGCCGTCGTCGTCCTCGACACCCTTCCGTCGGTCCCGCCGGACGTCGTCGGGGACTGACGCGTCGGCCGTCGGGGATCGACGCGTCGGCTCCCGGAGTCGGCCGCCGGCGGGCGGCTCACTCCGACTCCCCATCTCCGTCGATCGCCGCCGTCACGTCGGCGTGGTACTCCCGGAGCGCGCTCGCCTCGTCCTCGGCGATGACCACGTCGGCGTCGACGAGCGTCGCCAGGCCGAACGACAGCGGGGACGGGGACCCCGTCGTGTGGTGGACGATCCGGATCGCGCCCCGTTCGACGCCCTCGAGGACGTCGCGGATCCCCGCGGCGTCGAGCTCCCCGTCCAGGAGTTCCCGGTAGGTCTCCTCCAGTACGGCGAACTCCTCGAGGTCGGCCACGAACGGGAGCAGCATCTCCGCGGACACCTGCCGCTGGGCGGCGGTCTTCTCGCGACCCTTGTAACGTTTCAACACCATGAGCGCCCGCCCGGCGACGATCCGGAACGCGCGTTTCAGGCGGTCGGTCCCCGCGAGCGCGTCCCGGAGGTCCTCCCGCACCGCGGTCGGGTCGAGCCCGCGGATGACGCCCGCCACGTCGACCTTCCGGTTCAGCGGGACGGCGAGGCTGAAGCCGTCGTCGTCGACCGCGCGAACGACCTCGGCGTCGATCCGCCGCGAACACTCGGCGGCGACCAGTCGCGAGAGGCCGTCGGTGAACCGCCGCCCGTACGGCGCGTGGACGTAGAACCGGCGCTTGTACGCCTCCCGGTCGAGCGTCTCCTCGACGACGATCCGCGAGGGCGTCGGCACGCTCTCGACGCCGGCGTACCGCACCTGTTCGTCGTAGGTCCGGGCGATCGCCCGAACGGCGTTCTCGTCGAGCGGGAGCTCGCGCAGCCACGCGCGGACCGCCGGCGGGCCGCCCGCCGCCAGCCGGTCGAGAAGCTCGCCCCGGAACGCGAGCACCTCGCGGGCGAGGTCGGGCGACAGCGGGAGCCGCTCGGCGGACCAGGTCGG
>NZ_NHPJ01000031.1 GCF_002252985.1 Halorubrum halodurans
GCGAGACCGATCGCCGGCGTCGTCGTGCTCGCGGTCTGACTGACGCTCGTGTACGGCGTGTACGACGTGACGCGATACTCGACGGTTGCGTCGGGCGCCGCTGGTGCCGGATACGACTCGGTGTTCGGGTCGAGCGTGGCGATCTCCTGCCAGCGACTCCAGCCGGTGTCGTACTGTCGTCGACGGTCGATCGTGAACCCAGCCTCGTTGTCCGCGAGATCCTCCCACGACAGCGAGACGGTGGTCGGATCCGTGGCCGTCGCGACGAGAGTCGTCAGGCCGGGGAACTGCGTGACGATCGCCACCGGCTCGGTCCAGTCGCCGGTGCGGTACTGCGTCTCCGTGCGAGCTCTGACCTCGTACTCCTCGCCGTCCTCGCGCCCGACGAACTCCATCGTGAGCGTGTCGAACGCGCCGATGAACTCCGCGAAGCCGGTGGCGGAAGAGTTCCACGCGGACTGTCCCGTCTCACGGATCTGGATGCGGACCGAGCCGTTGTTCGTGGTGGCGCTCTCGCGGTCGACGGCGACTTCGTCCTCGACGCCGTTGCCGAGGACGGGCTGGTCCTCGTCCGGGAGCGTGGTCGTTAGTGTAACTGGCATAGTGTCAGGAGAGCGCGCCGTAGCTTTTCTTTCGGAATATTAGGGTTGAGATGACTGTTCAATATTCACTCATTATATTGTAACCCATGCCCCATTTGCTGTTAATTTGTATAATGTTCCGGGATTGTCTGTGTCTTCGATAACGTCTCCAACACGATAACTGCCAGCGTTTGGTGGTGACCCAGCAAGTGCTTCTTGACCCGTTTGATTGACAACCGTCCCCACGCCAAACGAAATATTTGACGCCGAAAGATTGTTTGTGGTCTCGATGCGGATCCCCGGCCCCTCAACCGCTGTCGTTGCGGCAGTCGGATCCCATATTTGCCCGTCATATCGGACCGATCCGTTCACGGATGTTTCATTATGGATTACATGACCAGATTCAGTCTGAATAACACCATCGATAAGGACTTTAGCCTCGCCAGCAGCACCCGCGGAGTTGATATGACGAATTGATTTGGTGGTGTATCTTTCGCCCTGTATATCAAATTCAAGACCATTTATGTACGCACCATTTGCGGTATCTAATACTAGCTGATCATCAAAGCCTAAGATATTAAAGTTAAATTTCCCACCCATGTCAATCGCGTTGCCGTCGGCTTTGATCCGGACCGCTGTCCCGCCGACGCCGTCGCCTGCTATTTCGATGGCGGGGCCATCGGCGAGTGGGACTTCTTGATCGTCGTCAAACCGCAACGCATTGCCAAGCCCCGCGCTATCTATACGATAGGCGTCGCCTGAAAACGATGCCAAATGCTGCGCACTTATTCGCCCCGGCCCGATAAGTATGGCGCGAAACGCTGAGGCGTCAACAATCGCATTGCCAGACCCCGGGTCGCTGTTTGGCCTAACTTGCGATCCGTTTAAGTAAATGATAGTATTTTCTGGTATGCTAAAACTATCTAATAGCGATCCGGGCTTGACAGAGACTACTGTCCGTTGATTGGATGTGCCGGCGCTAATGCTATCAAGAAAAGACTGAAAATCTGCGGATGTAGAGAAATTACCTCTATCGGGATTGTATAAAATGCTGTTTACATCTTCTGTACTGAACAATCCGTCCACCTCGGCGTCACCAGGGATGCGAACCCCGTCGTCGGTGATGATGACCTCTCCGCCACCTGGCTTCGAGACGACAGGATCGCCGTTTGCGTCGGCGCCGATTTCTCCGACAACGGTTCCACTCGAGTCCGTGATCTGGTAGTTGGGTTCGTCCATGAGTAGTTACTGCGTGTCGTCCGGTTGCATCGTCCCGGCGTTGTCGACCGTGCCGGAGTTGACGTGGGGTTTTTCGAACTGGTACGTCTCGCCCGACGCGATCGCCAGCGTCTCGCCAGCGGCGATATCGGGCTCGTAGTCGATCGACTCGGCATCTGGTGCGAGCGCGACGACGCGCAGGCCGTACAGCTGGCCGTTGCGTAACCCCGTCACACTCGCCGATTCAACGTTGCCGGCGATCCCGGTCTCCGCCACCGTCCACGATCCGGTATTGTCTTCGCGCACCTCGATCCGGTGACCCGTCGCATCCGTGGTATTGCTCGTCCACGAGACCGTCCCCCCCGTGTCGTCCACACTGTCGACAGCCAGTCCAGTCGGGGCGGGCAGGATCGTCGTCGCAGACTGCTGCCCGCTATCGGCTGTCGCTTCGGGTGTGACTCGCCGGACGGTGTACTGGTATTGGCGCCCATCAGCGACCGCCGTGTCCGTCCACGACGTCGTCGACAGGTCGGCGATCGTCGTGACCACACTTCCGAGCGAGCCGTCTGTCGACCGGTAGATCTCGATGCTGCCCTCGTTGACACTATCGCCGAGCGACCACTCGACCGTGATCTCCCCGACGACCGACGCGTTGAGTGTGTCGAGTGCGGGCGCTGAGACATCGGTCGCGGCGTCAGCCTCGTTAGACAGCTGCGAATTCGTCCCTGGATAGACGGCCCGCACACGATAGTAGTAGCGTGTTGCTTCGTTGAGCCCGGTGTCGGTGTCGGTCGTCCCCGTCACCGTCTCCACGACCGCATACCAAAACCGACCGCATACCCCGAGCCCGAAGACTGCGAGCGGAGCACCTGGTACTGGGTCGTGTCTGGGACGCCGCTCCACGAGAGGTCGATCGAGTCCGTCCCCGCAGTCGTTGCCGACAGCCCCGTCGGGTCGGTCGCGATCGTCGCCGTGTAGCCCCACCCCGACGCGCCGGCGATGTTCACGCCACGGACGCGGAACTGGTGCGTGTTCGTCCCCGGTGACGCGCTATACGTGAGACTCGTCCCGCCGGTCTCGCCGACGCTCGTCCACGCGCCGCCGTCTTCGGAGACCTGGACCTCGTAGGTGTCGGCGTCCGCGACGGCGTCCCACGAGATATCGATCGTATCGTCGCCCAGGACCGTCTGGGACACACCGGAGGGCGTCGCCGGCTCCGCCTCGACGATCTCGACGACGGCGTCGCCAGCGTTGCCGCCGCCCGTCGACTGGTCGTAGAGCGTGACGTCGACGTGCGCGGTCTGCCCGCCGGAGTCGCCGCCCTCGGCGTAGTATTCGAAGCTATCCTCATACACGCCACCACCGTCGCCACCGGCACCGGATCCAGCGCCGGCAGCGCCGCCCTTGCCGCTCTCGACGCCCCCACCTGCGCCGCCGCGTGCGCCGCCACCGCCCCCCGACTGCGCCCCCCCGTCGTTGTCCACAGCACCCCCGCCCCCACCCCCG
>NZ_NHPJ01000057.1 GCF_002252985.1 Halorubrum halodurans
CGGTTCGTCGGCGTCCGCGACCGACTTGTCCTCGCGGACGCCGACGAACCGGGGGAACCGGAGCGCGTAGCCGGAGCCGTACGTCGGGGACGCCTGGATCTCCTCGTAGCCGACCTCGAGGACGACCTCGGGCCGGATCCGGAGGTCGGTTCCCGACTCGGCGACGACGTGCGGCTCCAGCCGCTCCGTGAGCTCCGCGAGCTCCTCGTCGGTCAGTCCCGTCGCGACCTTCCCGATCGGCTCGTAGCCGTCGCCGTCGCGGACCGCGAGCAGGAACGTCCCGAACAGCTCGGCGCGGCGACCCTCGCCCCACTCCGCGCCGACGACGACCGCGTCCAGCGTCTCGACGTCCGGCTTCCGTTTCAGCCAGTCGCGCCCGCGGTCGCCGGGCGTGTACGCCGACGCCGGATTCTTCAGCATGACGCCCTCGTGGCCCGCCTCGAGGGCCGCCGACTCGATCCGGGCGACCGCCGCCGCGTCGTCGACGACCCGCAGGTCCGCCGCCGCGTCGGGGAGGACGTCGACGAGCCGGTCGTGGCGGGCACGAAGGGGCTCCCGGAGGACCTCCTCGGGGGCGTCGTCGCCGTCGTCCGCGTCCGCGCGCTCGGTGTCACCGCCCGCGAGCAGGCAGTCGAACGCGTGGAGCCGGCAGGTCACCGCCTCGCGCATCCGGTCCACGTCGTGTTTCCGGCGGAACCGGCGGAGCACCTCCTGGAACGGGAGCGGCGAGCCGTCCTCGTCGACGGCGACGATCTCCCCGTCGAGGACGACCGGGACGTCGACGCGGTCCGCGACGTACTCGACGATCTCCGGGAGTGCCTCCGTCACGTCGTCCATGTTCCGCGAGTAGAGCCGCGGCCCGAAGCCGTCGGGCCCCGGCGCGTAGTGGACCTGGACGCGCGCCCCGTCGAACTTCGTCTCGACGGCGACCTCCCCGAACGACTCGACCGCGTCGGCGGCGGTCCCCGCCTGCGCCAGCATCGCCTGGACCGGCCTCCCGACCCGGATCCGCTCGGCGTTCAGTCCCTCGATCCCCTCGTCGCGGGCGAGGCGTGCGACCCGGCCGTAGTCGTTCGTCACCTGGAGGGCGCGCTCGACGGCCGCGCGCGCCTCGTCGGTCGCTCGATTCGCGGCGTCCTCGTCGTCCGCGGCGTCCTCGTCGTTCTCGTCGTCCGCGTCGTCTTCATCGGTCGCGGTCGCCGTGTCCTCCGTCTCGTCGTCCGTGTCGTCGGGCTCCGCGAGGAACGCCTCGGCGACCGCGTCCCGCACGGTGCCCTCGCCGACGCCGATCCGCATCTCGCCGAGCACCAGCCGCGCGAGCGTCCGCGCCTCCGCCGGGTCACAGCGGTTGAACAGCCCGAACAGCGCGTCGACCTTCCGGGACTCGCTCCCCTCGCCCGTCGCGGCCGCGAGCTCGCGGAGCGTCCCGTCCACCTCCGCGACCGAGAGCGGGTCGCTCCCGCCGCCGAACGCCGAGAGCCCCCGCTGGCCGCCGAAGTCGAAGCCGGCGGCGACCGCGCCGATCTCCCCGCGCTCGGCGAGCCGCGCCTCCACGTCGTCGGCGGTGACGTTCGGCCCGGCGGCGCGGGCGATCGCCTCGCGACACGACGCGGGGCCGACGTCGAGGGTACGATCGTCGTGTGCGGGGTACGTCCGCCCGAGCAGGAAGCGGGTCACGGTCTCGAGGTCGTCGCCGGCGTCGGCGAGCAGGTCCGCGACGATCGCCGTCGTCTCGAGGTCGGCCGGCTCGGCCTCCAGTTCCTCCACCCGCTCGGCGAACGCGGCGAACTCCATACCCCGGCTCGGCGATCGGCGGGCAAAAACGCGCCGATGCGGGACGAGCGGCCGCCGAGCGGGAAGCGAACCGGACCGTTCCGGGTCGGGGCTCTTTTATAACCGCAGGCCGTCGGGCCATCGCATGAGTACCGAGTCGACCCTCGCCGACGGGGTTCACGAGGCGCTGGCCGTCGACGCGGAGGCGTTCGCCGCGCGGGCCGAGGCGGAGGCGGAGGTCGTCAAACAGGGACTACACGACGGCGCGTTCGACAACCACCAGTCGATCGTCGGCTTCGAGTACGAGTTCTACGCGGTCGCCGACGGCCGCTGGAGCGAGGAGTCCCGCGCGGGCGAGTACGCCCTGATGCGCGTGCCCCGCAGGCTCCTGGAGCTGATGGGGTTCGAGAAGGAACTCGGGCTCCACAACGCGGAGATGTCGACGAGCCCGCAGCCCCTCTCGGACCACGGCCTGCGCGCGCAGCTCGCGGAGGTCCGCGCCCGGCTGGAGGCCGCGGAGAACACCGCCGGCGTCGAGGGGATGCGGCTCGTCTCCGACGGCGTCTGGACCATCCCGCCGGCCGGCGAGACCGCCCGCGAGTACCTCACCGACAGCGTCGACCTCGACGGCGTGACCGTCGCGGCGAACATGAGCGACGCCGTCCGCTACCACGCGATGGCGAACGCCGGCGACGACGCGCCCGTGACGCTCTCGGCGCCGGGCGTCACGCTGGAGGCCGACACGGTGATGCCGGAGAGCCTCATCACCTCGATCCAGCCGCACTACCAGGTCGCCCAGGCCGACACGCTGCCGGTTCACTTCCGGTACGCGCTCCGGATCGCGGGACCGCTCTTAGCCCTCGGCGTGAACTCGCCGCTGCTCCCGCCGGACCTCTACGACGACGGCTGGGACGCGGAGCGGATCCTGACGGAGGGGGCGACCGAGAACCGCGTCCACGTGTTCGAGTCCGTGCTCAACGCCCGGACCGACGCCGACAAGGTCCGGTTCCCACGTGACCTCCACGACGTCGAGACCGCCGTCGACCGGATCGCGGGCGACGAGACGCTCGTCCCCATGCCCGAACCGTCCGGCACCGACCGCTTCGACGACGACTTCGCCACCTTCCGGACGAAACACGGCACCTACTGGCGGTGGGTCCGCCCGGTGTTCGAGGGGGCGAGCCGCTCGAGCGCGAACGCCCGGATCGAGTTCCGCCCGGTTCCCGCCCAGCCGACCGTCCGGGACTCGATCGCGTTCCAGGCCGCGTTCGCGGGGTTGATGGGGGCGCTGCCGCGCCGTGAACACCCCGTCATCGGGCTCGAATGGGAGGCGGCGCGGGACAACTTCTACGCCGCGGTCGCCGACGGCCTCGACGCCGACATGGAGTGGATCGGCTACGACGGCGAGCACACGACGGACGCCGAGACGATGTACGCGGACCTCCTCGACCACGCGGCCGCCGGGCTCCGGACCGCGGGCTGTTCGGAGTCGGAGGCGGAGTCGTGGCTCGCTCCCCTCCGCTACCGGGTCGACCACGGCGTCACCCCGGCCGACTGGAAGCGCGCCGGCGTCCGGGAGCGGATCGCGGCGGGCGACTCGTTCGCCGACGCGGTCCACGACACCCAGCGGGCGTACATCGACCGCCAGACGGTCACCCTCATCGACGGCGGCTTCTCCGAGTGGTGAGATGGGCGGATCGGGGGAGCGACGGCGACGGGGCCGCCGAACGCCGGCCGGAGGCGACACGACGACCGAACGCCGGAGGGAACGGGGGACCGCGCGGTCGGCCCACTTAAGTATCGAACGGCGTAGGTTAGGGTAGATCAGACCACATGCCGTGGCAGTCGACCCCGTACGTCCTCTTGCTCTTTCTGTCGGCGCTGGTGGCGTCGCTGTGGGCGGGGTACGCGATCCTCTCGGTCCCGGCTGAGCGGCGAAACCGGCCGGTCCTCGCGTTCGTCGTCCTCTGTCTCTCGGCGGCGGTGTGGGCCGCGACGTACGGGATCCAGATCGCGAGCACCACCCTCGAGGCGAAGCTGTTCGCACACCGCCTGTTACACGTCGGCGCGGCCGCGACCCCCTCCGCGTGGCTGGCGTTCGCGCTGGCGTACGCCGGTCGCGGCGAGAGCCTCACGCCGCCCGTCGTCGCGGCGCTCACGGCGGTCCCCGTCGCGCTGGTCGCGTCACTGTTCGCGAACCCGTACTCGCTCGCGATCGTCGACGTCGGACTCGTGACGACCGGATCGCTCACGCGGCTGGAGACGACGCTTGGTCCGGCGTATCAGTTCCACCTCGCCTTCTCGTACGTCGCGGTAGTCGCCGGGGCCGCCCTCGTCGTGGGGCACGCGCTTCGCTCCGGCGGACGGGTGAAACGGCAGGCGGCGCTGCTCATCTGCGGGGCGCTGGTCCCGCTCGCGTTGAACGTCTTCGAGGTCCTCTCCGTGCCGCCGTTCGGGACGGCCGCCGTGAACCTGACCCCCGTCTCGTTGTCGCTCTCGACGGCGTGTTTCGGGGTGGCGATGTTCCGCTACCGCCTCCTCGATCTGACGCCCATCGCCTCGCGGGTCGTCGTCTCGGAGATGGACGACGGCGTGGTCGTCGTCGACGCCGACGGGACGATAGTCGACGTCAATCCCGCCGGGGAGGCCGTCGTCGGCGACCGGGAGGCGGCGATCGGCGCGCCGGCCGCGACGCGGCTCCCGGAGTACGATCGGCTCGGGACCGCCGCGGACGACCCCGTCCTCGTGACCCACGAGGGCCCCGACGGCGAGCGGTTCCTCCGGCTGAGCCGGTCGCCGCTCCGACGGGGCGGCGAGACGTACGGCTGGGTCGTCCTGATCGGCGACGTGACGACGATAGAGGAGCAGCGACGGGCCCTCGAGGAGCGGAACGAACGGCTGGACGCGTTCGCGGGGGTCGTCTCACACGACCTCCGGAACCCGCTCTCGGTCATCTCCGGCTACGCGGAGCTCGCGAGCGAGACGGGGGACCCGGAGCACCTCGAGCGGATCCGGTCCACGGCCGACCGGACGACCGAGTTCCTCGAGGACCTGTTACAGCTCTCGAGACGGGGCGAGACCGTGACCGAGTTCGAGCCGGTCTCGCTCGCGGAGACCGTCAGTGCGGTCGCGGACGACGCCGCGGACGACGACCTCACGGTCGTCGTCGACGACGCCGTCGCCGGCGCGACCGTCTCGGCGGACCGCGTCCGGTTTCGGCAAGTGCTCGACAACCTCCTGCGGAACGCCCGCGACCACGCCGACGGGCCGGTGACGGTGACCGTCGGCCGCCTGCCCGACGGGTTCTTCGTCGCGGACGACGGCCCCGGCATCCCCGCATCCGAACGGGAGAGCGTCTTCGACGTCGGGTTCACGACGCGCGAGCCGGGCACGGGGCTCGGGCTGGCGATCGTCCGCGACGTCGTCGAGGCACACGGCTGGTCGATCGAGGCGACGGACGGCGAGGACGGCGGCGCGCGGTTCGAGGTCGTCGGCGTCGAGTTCGTCGAGCCCGCCGACTCTGCCGACACCGACGACCCGGTCGGCGCGTCCTCCGAGACGCCGTGACCGGCCGCCGCCCTACGTCTCGCGGAACGTCAGCCCGTCGCGAAGCTCCCGCGCCCGCGACAACAGCGCGTCGCGGGCGGCCGACTCCGGGTCGGCCGTCGCGTCGGTCAGCGTCAGGTGACCCATCTTCCGGAGCGGGCGCGCCTCGTCCTTGCCGTACCAGTGGAGCGAGGCGTCCGGCGCGTCGAGGACCGTCTCGACGCCGCGGAGGGTCGCGGGCCGGCTCCCGTCCGTGTCCCCGAGCACGTTCGCTGTCACCGCGGGCGCGACGAGGTCGGTCGGGCCGAGCGGCCAGCCGAGCACGGCGCGGACGTGGTTCTCGAACTGCGAGGTTCGCGTCCCCTCGATCGTCCAGTGGCCGGAGTTGTGCGGGCGCGGCGCGATCTCGTTGACGAGCACGTCGCCCTCGCGGGTCTCGAACAGTTCGATCCCGTAGACGCCGCGCCCGTCGAGGAAGTCGAGGACGTCCTCGGCGACCGCCTCGGCGCGGGCGATGACCTCGTCGTCCGCGGGGGCAGGGGCGACGCTCTCGCGGAGGATCTCCTCGCGGTGGATCGTCTCCGTCACGGGGTAGGTCCGCGTCGCGCCGTCGGCCCCCTTCAGTCCCATCACGGCGATCTCGCGCTCGAAGTCGACGAACCGCTCGGCCATCGCGTCGCCGCCGACGTCCGCGAGCGCGTCGGCCGCCTCCGCGGGCTCGTGGACCGGGACGTTCCCGCGGCCGTCGTAGCCGCCGCGGCGGGCCTTGAGCATGACGCCGCCGAACTCCTCGACGACGCGCTCGAGCCCCTCGGCGGTCGCGACCGCGGCGAACTCCGGCACGGGGATCCCGGCGTCCGCGAGCGCCTCCGTCTGGACCAGCTTGTCCTGGATCGTCTCGAGGGTCGCCGGGTCCGGCTGGACGGGCACGTCGTGTTCCGCGCCCGCCGCCGCCAGCACGTCGGGGTCGGCGAGCTCGATCTCGAAGGTGAGCGCGTCGACGCGCGCGGCCAGCTCGCGGATCCCCTCGGGATCGTCGAAGTCGGCGACGATCTGGTCGCGGGCGACGCCCGAGGCGGGACACTCCGGCGTGGGGTCGAGGACGACCACGTCGACGCCGAGCGGCGAGGCCGCCTCCGCGAGCATCCGTCCGAGCTGTCCGCCGCCGACGACGCCCAGGGTCGGGCCGGGCAGGGTGATCGACATCTACCCGGAATACCGCACGTCGACGAATAAACATTCCTGAATCGGTCGATCGATACCCATGTTCGTGGATCGTCCTCCCGGCGTCAGTCCGCGCCGTCGATCCGCGCCTCCTCGCCCGCCAGCAGCTCGAGGACCTGCATCACGCCCGAGTTGTCGTCGCGGCCCATGTCGTTTTGGACCATGGACTTGTACAGCTCGTGGGCGAGCTCGGTCTGGGGCATCGGCGAGCCGAACGCCTCGCCGGCGTCCGTCGCGATCCGGAGGTCCTTGTACTGGTACTCCGCGAAGAAGCCCGGATCGAAGTCGCCGCGGATCATCGACTCGGCGCGGTTGTCGAGCGTCCAACAGCCCGCCGCGCCGCCGCTGATCGCGTCCACGACCGCCTGGAGGTCCGCGCCCGCGTTGTGGGCGAACACCAGCGCCTCGCTCACCGCGACCATCTGGGCGGAGACGACGATCTGGTTGCACGCCTTCGTCGTCTGGCCCGCCCCGCTGGGCCCGCAGTGCGTCACCGTCTCGCCCATGACCTCGAGGGCGTCCCGCCACTCCTCGAGGACGTCCTCGTCGCCGCCGACCATGATCGAGAGGGTCCCCTCGATCGCGCCCGACTCGCCGCCCGAGATCGGCGCGTCGAGGGCGTCGACGCCCGCCTCCCCGAGCCGCTCCGCGACCGCCTCCGCGACCGTCGGCGAGATGGTCGAGTGGTCGATGAGAGTGGTTCCGGGAGTCACGCCGTCTATCACCGGCTCGGGCTCGCCGCCCTCGCCGAGCACCACGTCCTCGACCGCGGGTGAGTCGGGGAGACAGAGGAAGACGACGTCGCTCCGCTCGGCGACGCCCGCGGGCGATCCGCCGTCCTCGCCCCCGTACGCGACGAGCTCCCCGACCGGTTCGGCCGAGCGGTTGTGTCCCACGACGTCGTACCCCGCGTCGAGGAGGTTCTTCGCCATCGGCAGGCCCATGATACCGAGTCCGACGAATCCGGCGGTGGCTGTCGCCATACGTCCCGTGTCGTCGAACGGCGGATAAACCTGATCCCGGCGGCGGTCGCTCCGTCCGGACGATCCGTCCGCCCCGCCGGACGCTACACCGAGACGGTCGCGAGGTCGCTCTCCAACTCCTCGACGAACCCGTTGTACGCCTCGACGAAGCCCGCGAACGGCTCGGCGTACTCGCGCACGTCGGCCGCGGAGGGGGCCTCGTACTGCGAGAGGAGGTAGAGCCCGCCGGAGCCGCCGACGCGGAGGTACGACACCGATCCCTCCTCCCACTTCAGCTCCCACCGGTCCCCGCCGACGCGGGCGGTGAACGTCCCGTACTCGTCGCCCTCGTAGCGGTACACCTCGCCGGCGATGACGCCGCATGTCTCGCGGATCGAGTCGAGCACCCGGTCGCGCTCGGCGACGACCCCGTCGGTCGAGGCGGGCTCCGGGAACTCCGCGGAGACCCCGTCGAGCACGCCCGACAGCGAGTCGACGTACGCGTTCCAGGCGGCCACCATGTTCGGGTAGTCCTCGAGGGCGGCCGACAGCCCCGCGGGATCGGGGGGCTGTTTCGTCGAGACGACGTAGGTGTCCGAGCCGCGCTTCGGGGAGAACAGCAGGAACTCCAGCTCGCCGGCCTCGTGTTTGACGGTCCACTCGCCGGCGTCGGTCTCCAGCGTCTCTCGGCCGTAGTCGCCGCCTTGGAGCCTCGCGAGCCGGTAGGCGATCCCGCCGGCGTGGTCGCGGACCGCGGCGACCAGCTCGTCGCGCCGGTCCGCCACCGCCGCCGCGTCGGACACGTCGAGGTCGATGCCGAGCCCGGCCGTCTCGGAAGGGGAACTCACGTCCCGACGGGGGCGACGAACGGGGTTAACCGGTTCGGTCGGGAACTACTCGGTTCGATCCGGGATCGACGCGCGGATCTCGCGGATCCGCTCGGGCTCGTCGATCCCCGACCGCAACACGATCGCGAACACCGCCTCGCCGTCGGGAACCGGCGCGTCCCCGCTCAATATCGCGCCGGAGCCGGTCTCCTCGGCGAGCCACCGTCGCCCGTCGGCGATCGCCTCCCGGTTGAGCCAGGCGGGCGGGCCGCCGACGACGAGCAGGGTCCGGTCGGCGCGGCCCTCGGGGACTCCGACCGTGTTCTTCCCGCGAGCCGCCTTCCGGATGACCGTCTCGACGGCCGACACCGCGGCGCTCGTGTCCACCTTCTCCGGCTCCGAGGAGCCGAACAGCCCGAGCCCGAACCGCGACTCCGTCTCCGGGGGTTCGACCTCCTGGGTCGCGTAGCCCAGCGCGGCGAGCTCGCCGTCGTCCCCGACCGCGCGGGCGACGTCGCTGGCGTCGAGCACCTGTTGGGGGGTGACGGCGTCGTCGTCGCCCTCGCCGGCCCCGAACAGCGCCGCGATCCGGTCGGCGACGACCCCGTTCAACCGGTCGCGAGCGTCCGCCACCGTCTCGCCGCCGCCGAGCCACGCGTCCGTGTCGAAGGGAAAGACGGCGGCCGTCCGCTCCGAGAGCGCGCCGAGCGTCCGGGCCGCGTTCTTCTCAGCCAGGGGCCGTCGGGGGGCGGGCTCGTCGTCGCCCCCCGGCCGGGCCGTCCCGCTCCCCGCGTCCGCGTCGCTCTCGGCGGGCGTCGGAAGGACGGCGACCGCGTACACCGGCGCGTCGTACAGCGTCCCGAGCTCCGCGGCGAGCGCCGGGGCCGCGCCGCCGCCGGCCGCGCCGCCGACCCCGACGACGAGGACGAACGCCTCCGCGAGCGACGGGCGCTGGTCGTCGAGCGCG
>NZ_NHPJ01000006.1 GCF_002252985.1 Halorubrum halodurans
GAGCGGGTGGCGCGTGCGCCGGTCGTCCGATCGGCCCGAAGGCACCGGGACCGGAAGCGACGCCGCCGCGGACTCCGGCTCGTCACCCCGTCGAACCGTCCGATCGACGGCGTCGGCGACCGTCGAGTGGGTCCGCGAGTACCGCGACTGGGTGATCGCGGTCCTGCTCGTCGGCGGCGAGCTGCTCTTCATCGCGCTGATCGTCGTGTTGTTCGCGTGAGTCGCGCGCCGAACGGGCCCAGTGTCGCGACCGCCGGGCTCCCGGCCGGCTCAGATACCCCAGAGCGCGACGATCCCGAGCGTCGTCACGACGGAGAGCAGGAGCTGGAGCGGTCCGCCGACGCGCAGGAAGTCCGTGAACTCGTAGCCGCCGGGGCCGTACACCATCAGGTTCGTCTGATACCCCACCGGAGTCATGAACGAGGTGGCGGACGCGAAGGTCACGGCGAGGAGGAAGGTGAACCCGCTGGCGTCGAGTCTCGCCGCCGCGTCGACGGCGATCGGGATCATCAACACGACCGTCGCCACCGGCGTGATCACGTTCGCGAGCAGTCCCGTGACGAGATAACACAGGAACAACACGGCCACGATCGGGAGGACGGCGCCGGTCGCGACGAGCGCCTCCGCGAGCAGCGCGGCCCCGCCGGTCGCCTCCATCGCGAGCCCGAGCGGGATCACGCCGGCCAGGAGGAAGACGACGTTCCACGAGACCGCGTCGTAGGCGTCCGCGGAGGAGAGACAGCCCGTGACGACCATCGCGAACACCCCGCCGAGCGCGGCGATCACGATCGGGAGGGCGTCGAGGGCGGCCAGCCCGACCACGGCGACCATGATCGCGACGGCGACGGGCGTCTCGGAGGAGAGCGGAGCGGCCGTCCCCGCCCCCTCCTCGAGCCGGTCGAGCGGGTCCTCGGGGATCACGAGGAGGTCGTCGCCCTCGGCGAAGTACTCGACCGACTCCGGCGTGGTCTGGACCAGGAGCAGGTCGCCGGCCTCCAGCGGGACCGACTCGAGGTCGGTCCGGATCAGGTCGCTTCCCCGGCGGATCGCGAGCACCGTCATCCCGTGGAACGCCTCCAGCCGGGACTCGGAGAGCGTCTCGCCGCGAAACTTGGACGACTCCGGAACCACGGCCTTCCCGAGTCGGTGGGACGAGTCCCCGCCCGTGAACGACTCCTCGGAGATCCCGTCGGGGCCGACGCGGCGCAGCCCGAACCGCCGGCGTACCCGGTTCACCGCGGTTCGCGGGCCGTTGACGACGACGACGTCGCCGGCGCGGAACCGCTGGTCGGTCCCGGCGGCGAGGAACGTCTCCCCGTCCCGTCGGACCTGGAGGGGGGTCACCGCCGCCGCGGTCCGGTCGTCGAGCCCCTCGATGGGATGGTCGACGAGCGACGAGTCCGGGGCGACCGCCAGTTCCGCGAGGAAGTCTCCGAGCTCGAACTCCTCGACGAGGTCGGCGTCGGCGGGGATCCGCGCCGGGGTGAGCCACCGGCCGACGGTCATCAGGTACGCGAGGCCGACGACGAGCACGACCGCGCCGAGCGCGGTGAACTCGAACATCCCGATCGGCCCCCGGTCGAGCAGCGTGGCGGCGAACTCGCTCGCCAGCAGGTTCGTCGAGGTGCCGACGAGCGTCAGCGTGCCGCCGAGGATCGCGGCGTACGAGAGCGGCAAGAGGAGCTTCGAGGGCGAGATGCCGGTCTCGCGCGCCAGGTCGGTGATCATCGGGATGAACACCGCAACGACCGGGGTGTTGTTGATGACTCCCGCGATCGGGCCGGTGGTCCCGACCGTCGCCGCCAGCGCGCGCGTCTCGCTGCCGCGGGTGAGCCGCGCGAGGTGGACCCCGAGCCGCTGGACCAGCCCCGTCCGCTGGATCCCGGCGCTCAGCATGTACATCGCCACGATGGTCACCGTCGCGGCGTTCGCGAACCCGGAGATGGCCGCGCGCGCGTCGACCCCCGTCCACGGCTCCAGCGCCGCGAGGGCGACGACGATCCCGATCGCGGTGACGTCGTTGGGGATGACCTCGGAGACGAACAGCCCCAGCGCGACGCCGATCAGCGCGAAGACGACGAGCGGGGCCGTCGGAACGCCGGCGAGAACCATGGCCGATCCACTCGGAGCGACGGTATATCGTTTCGGTCACGCCGGACGTGACTGCCGATCGGTCGTCGGAGATGGCCGTCGCTCGGCCGTCGGCGTGTGACTCGGAGAAGCGACGCGTCGTACTACTCGATGTGGCCTTCACGGCGGAGCTGGTCGGCCTGGTCGTCGGTGTAGCGCCACTCGACGTTGGCCTTCTCGTCCTGCCAGGACCACGGCTCCGCGAGGACGACGTCGCCCTCGTTGATCCACGTGCGATACTTCATTCGGCCGGGGATCCGACCCAGCCGTTCCTTGCCGTCCACACACCGGAGGCGGACGTGGTTGCCGCCGAGGTGCTCGGTCACCACGGCGAACACTTCGTCGTCTGAGGGCATTCGGAGGTTCCGACGCCCGGATTCTTCGCTCACGCCGTTCGGTAGGAGGCACGCCCGTATAAGTGGTGGGAGACGCGAGCGCGCGAGAACCATGGGAATCCGTGCCACGAGGGACTCTGACACTGAACGGGGTCGTCGGGGAGGTCACCCGAAGACGACGTCGACCTGTGCGCGCGTCTCCGCCTCGTCGCCGGAGTTGTCGACGACGACCACGTCGCCGTTCGTGCCGCGAGCGTGGTCGTCCGCGTCGATCCGGTCGAACGTCTCCTTGAAGTGGAGGTGGACGTCGAAGTCGGCGTCGCTTATCCCGTCGCGACGGCGGATCCGCTCCTCGACGACGGACTCCTCGCACTCGACTTTCACGAGGGCGAAGCGGGCGGCCGCGCGCTCGGCGGTCTCGCTCGCGGCCGCCCGGAACCGCGCGTCGGCGAACGTGGCGTCGAGGACGACCGACTCCCCCTCGGCCACGCGAGCGCGGGCGCGGTCGAGGAGCTCCTCGTACACGGCCTCCGTCTCCTCCTCGGCGTAGGTCGGCTCGGGGAACAGTTCTTTCCGGATCACGTCCGTGCGGAGGACCCGCGCGTCGACGTGGTCCGCCACCCGCTCCGCGACCGTCGTCTTCCCGACGCCCGGCAGCCCGCAGACGACGACGAGGGCTCCCGCCCCGGACTCGGCCTGACTCATTCGAGAGGAGGGTCCGTCGAGACGCACATGAACCTTCCCCTCGGCCGTCGGCGGTCCCGCCGCCACGTCGAGCGAAGGCTTCAAACCGCGTCCGGGCGACCCCTCCCCCATGGACGGACTCACCTTCGAACAGGAGACGGAACAGCTCTCGCCGATCGTCGTCGTCGCGACGATCGCGTTGATCGCCGTCTTCGTCGTCGGGTTGGCGTACCAGGCGATCGGCCTCGTGGTCTGAGGCCGCCTCGTGCCCCAGCGGTCGTCCCCGTGGCCGTCCGGCCGCGACCGGTGGCGACGTCAAAGAGTAAAGTGTCTCACCCCCGGAGACGGCGGTATGGCCAGCAGGGAGATAGACGACGTGGACAGGGCGATCCTGTACGCGCTTCAGGAGGACGCTCGAAACGTGTCGTCCGGGGACATCGCGGAGCGAGCCGACACCTCCGACAGCACCGTTCGAAAGCGCATCCGGCGGCTCGAATCCGACGGCGTGATCAAGGGGTACAGCGCCAACGTCGACTACCAGCGGTCGGGGTACCCGCTCCGCATGTTGCTCTACTGTACGGCCTCGATCCCGGAGCGCGGCGACCTCATTCCCGACGTGCTGGCGATCGACGGCGTCGTCTCGGTCCAGGAACTGGTCACCGGCGAACAGAACCTCCTCGTGACCGCCGTCGGCGAGACGGACGGCGACATCACGTCGGTCGCACAGAAGCTCCTCGACATGGGCCTCACGGTCGCCGACGAGGTGCTCGTTCGCACCCACGAGACGACCCCGTTCGGCGAGTTCGACGCCGGGAACCGGCCGACCGACGACGCCTGAAAGCGACCGTCGCCGACCTCCGAGCGGGATCGGTCTCCGAGCGGGACCGATCCCCCGGCGCCCGAGCGGGCGAGCCGCCCCCCTGACGACTTCGGCACACGACCGTCCATAACTATAACGTTCTATGATCGGGGATTTTCGAACGAATTGTGAATATAGACAGGCTTATTAGGCATATCGTTCTCTAGTGGGATGGAAAACGACCGGATCCGGATTCAGGCCGCCCGACGGCCGGAACCGGTCGTCCCACGGATCGAACGATGTCAGGACGCACCTCGAACCCGACGGTCGGAGCGCTCCCGGACGCGACGGCGGACTCGCCGGTCGTGCCGGTCGCACTGACGTGGCTCGTGTGGTCGCTGTTCGCCGCGAGCGTCGTCGTCCTGTTCGCTCGAGTCCGACTCGACGCCGCCTGGGATGTCCCCGGCGTGATCGGGATCGACGGTCTCACCGCGCTGATGTGGGTCGTCGTCACGTTCTTCAGCGGCGTCGTTCACAGCTACTCGCGCCGGTACATGGCCGGCAGCGCTCACGAGGTGGCCTTCTTCCTCGGCGTGTTCGGCTTCACCGTGACCGTGATGACGCTCGTGGCCGCCGACCACGTCGTCCTGTTCGGGCTCGCGTGGCTGACGATGGGCCTGGTGATGGCGCGGCTCGTCGGGACGATGGACGGCTGGAAGCAGGCACGGGTCGCCGCGAACGTCGCCCGCAGGTCCTTCCTCGCGAGCAGCGCGCTCCTCGCCGTCTCGCTGGCGACGCTGTGGCACGCCACCGGCGCGACGACGGTCTCCGGTATCGCCGCCGCCGCCGACGGTCTCGGCGGGCCGGCGTGGCTCGTCGCCGCGGTCGCGCTCGTGCTCGCGGCGATGATCCAGTCCGCGCTCGTCCCCTTCCACGGCTGGCTGCTCTCCTCGATGACCGCCCCGACGCCCGCCTCGGCGCTGATGCACGCCGGCTTCGTCAACGCGGGCGGCGTCCTGCTGATCCGGTTCGCCCCCGTCGTGACCGTCGACGCGACGCTCATGCTCGGCATCGTGGTCGTCGGCGCGACGAGCGCCCTCCTCGGAAAGCTGCTCAAGGCCGTCCAGCCGGACGTCAAGGGTGAACTGGCCTGCTCGACGGTCGGACAGATGGGCTTCATGATCATGCAGGCCGGGCTCGGCTTCTTCGGGGCCGCCGTCACCCACCTGATCCTCCACGGCTTCTACAAGGCGTACCACTTCCTCGGCGCGGGCGGCCGGATCGAACGCACCGCGCCGACGGAAAGCGAGCCTCGCGAGACGAGCGTCACGGGGGTCGCCGTCGTCCTGGCGACCGGACTGGCCGGGGGCGCGCTGTTCGCGGCGCTCACCGGGAAGGGGACGAGCGTCGACGGCGGGCTCCTCCTCGTGGCGTTCGTCGTGTTCACCACGCTCCACGCGGCCCGCGGCGCCGTCGATCGCGCCTCGCTTCCGGCGACGGTCCGGTACGGCGCGGTTCCGGTCGTCTTCCTCCCGGCCATCGCCGTCTACGCGCTCGTCTACGAGGCCGTCTCCGGCGTCCTGTCCGGCCTGCCGGTCGTCGCGGCCCCGACCGAACTGAGCGCCCTCCACGTGCTCGTCGCGCTCGCGTTCGGTGCCGCCTACGTCGCGGTGGAGGCCGGACTCCACGAGCGCAGCCGGCGTCTCTACGTCGCGCTGGTGAACGCGAGCCGGCCGGCTTCGGGCACCCTGCTGACCAGCACGGGGGAGTACGATGAGCACTGACCGCGTCGTCGCGGACGGCATCGAGCGGGCGGCGGCCACCGTCGGATCGGTGTGGCCGATCCACTCGTTCGTGACGGCCAACCCGCTCGCGGGCTTCGAGGACGTGTCGTTCGACGAGGCCGTCGCGCAGGCCTCGGACCTCTTCGGCGGCCGCGGCTACCCGCGTCCGGAGACGTTCCGGGCCGCCCTGGCGGACGGGCGGATCGACCGTGAGGTGCTCGACGCCGAGTTGGTCGCGCAGGGTCTGGAGGAGCGCCCCGAGGCCCTGCTCGAGCGCATGGACGCGGCGGACGGTCCGGGTCCCGACGCGAGATCCGCCGATCCCGACGCGGAGCGGGTCGACCGCGTCCTGACGAAGTGGCTGTCGGCGTTCCTCGACGAGGGCAGCGCGAAGTGGCCGATGCCGGACCGCGAGGACGGGTTCTACGACGCCTTCCGGTCGGTCGCGCCCCACGACGGACGGATACCCGACGACGGGGTCGTCGCCGACCTGCCGGCGTCGCCGCTCGCCGCCATCGAGTCCGCGCTGGAGCCGTATCCCGAGAGCCAGTGGGTTCCCCTCTTCGAGGAGCAGTTCGCCGCGCTTCCCGGCTGGACCGGCCTCATCAAGCGGCGTGCCGACGACGACGGCGAGTGGCAGTCGGCGTTCCCGATCACGCTCGAGGGGTACCTCGCCGTCCGTCTCGCGCTCGCGGACGGGTTCGGCGTCGACCTCGAACCCTCGACCGGGCCCGACGAAACGGGGACCGAAACGGGCGACGAGATCGCGGAGGCGTTCCTGCGCGCGTGGGAGGCGAGCTACCGTGGCGAGGTCGTCGAGCACGTCGCGGCCGAGAGCGAGGCGCTCGCCGCCGACGGCTCCGCCCCGGACGGCGCCTCGGCCGACGCTCCCGCGGCCGACGCTCCCGCGGCCGACGCTCCCGCGGCCGACGCTCCCACGGCCGATCGCCCGGACGCACAGCTGGTCTTCTGTATCGACACGCGGTCGGAGGTCATCCGGCGGCACCTCGAGGCGACCGGCGCGTACGAGACCCACGGCTACGCGGGCTTCTTCGGCGTGCCGATCGAGTATCGGGGGTACGGATCCGAGGTGTCGACCGACGCCTGTCCGCCGATCCTCGACCCGCAACACCGCATCACCGAGACGCCCACCGACGAGGACGCCAGAGCGAGTCGCGACCGCTGGTCGACCCTCCGGGAGACCGCCGGCGGGATAGTCGAGGCGCTGAAGGGCAACCCCGCCACCGCCTTCGGCTTCGTCGAGAACGCCGGCGGAGGATACGGGGCGGCGCTCGCGGCCCGCACGTTCGTCCCCGGTCGCGTCCGCGACCTGCTCGACGGCGTCGCGGGCGCGGCGCCCGACGACCACGAGTTCTGCGAGCCGGCCCTCGACCACGAGCACGCCGACGGGAACGCGCTCCCGACCGGCCTGACTCACGAGGAGAAGCTCGAGTACGCCGCGACCGCCTTCGAGCTGATGGGATGGGAGACGTTCGGTCGGCTCGTCGTCTTCACCGGGCACGCCAGCGAGACGACCAACAATCCCTACGACTCGAGCCTGGACTGCGGCGCGTGCGCCGGCAACCCCGGCGGTCCGAACGCACGGGTGCTCGCGGCCGTCTGTAACGATGAGCGCGTCAGGGCCGGACTCCGCGAGCGCGGCTTCGACGTCCCCGAGGACGCCGTCTTTCTCGCCGCCCAACACAACACCACGACCGACGAGGTGGAGCTGTACGACGGCCACGTCCCGGAGAGCCACGCCGCCGACCTCGACCGGCTGCGCGAGGACCTCGCCACAGCCCGCGAGCACGCGACCGCCGAGCGCGTCGCCTCGATGGGGGCCGACGGGGACGCGGGGGTCGAGGAGACCGAGCGCCGCGCCGGCGACTGGGCGGAGGCCCGTCCCGAGTGGGGACTGGCCGGCAACGCGGGGTTCGTGGTCGGACCGCGCGAGCTGACCGCCGGGCTGGACCTCGACGGCCGGGCCTTCCTCCACTCGTACGACTGGTCGACCGATCCGGACAGCGAGGCGCTCGAGGCGATCCTGACCGGGCCGATGGTCGTCACGCAGTGGATAAACGCCCAGTACTACTTCTCGACGGTCGACAACGCCGTGTACGGGAGCGGCTCGAAGGTGACGCAGAACCCCGTCGGCAACGTCGGCGTCTACCAGGGCAACGGCGGCGATCTGATGACCGGCCTCCCCCTCCAGTCGCTGATGGCCGCGGACGACGAGCCCTACCACCAACCCCTCCGGCTCTCGACGATCGTCCACGCCCCGGTCGACCGCGTCACCGACGTGCTGGCCGACCACGGGAAGCTGTCCGAACTGCTCGACAACGACTGGCTCTCGCTGACGGTCGTCGACCCGACCAGGGACCACCGCGCGTTCCGCTACGAGGAGGACCTCGAGTGGACGCCGGCGGTGGAGCGTTCCGACCCTCCCGAGGCGTCCTCGCCCGCTCCCGCGGTCGCGGACGACTGACCGCGGCCCGACCGACCGCGGCTCGTCCCGGTCAGGTCCGTTCCGGTCCGTTCCGTTCCGGTCCGGTCAGGTCCGCTCCGGTCCGTTCCGTTCCGGTCCGGTCAGGTCCGTTCCGTTCCGCGCAGGTCGGATCGCATCCGACAGTCGTATGCCGTCGCCGGCCGAACCGCCGGTGATGGACCGTCGAGTCCTGTTCGCGATCCTGTTCCTGTTCGCCGGCGGCGCGACCGGCGTCGGCGTCGCCACGTTCGCGTTCGTCGGCGTCGACGACGCGAACGCCGAAGCCACGGTCGTCTGGGAGTCCGACCCGGCCGCCGGCGACGACGGCACCGGGGCCGCGACCGTCGACGTCGACGGCGAGACGCGGGTGGTCCGGCCGACCGTCGAGGACGGCGACCGCGCCGTGCGCGCGGTGACCCCCGGCGAGGGCCGAGCGTGGACGACCCGGATATCGGACGAGACAGCCGAACCGGGCGATACCGCCGAACCGGGCGATACCGCCGCATCGGGCGATACCGCCGCATCGGGCGATACCGCCGGGACGGTCGGCGAGAACGACGAGAACGGAACCGACCCGGTCGGGGTGAGCCGGCTCGCGACCGGCACGCTCGCCGGGGATCCGGTGGTCGCGCTGACGACCGCGTCGGGGCGACTGGTCGTGTTGAACGCCGCCGACGGCGACGAGCGGTTCGCCGTCGGTCTCGGGGGCCCCGGCGGAGTCGTGCCGGCGATCGGCGACCCGACCGGCGACGGGTCGACCCTCGTCGTCGCGGCCGCCGCGGACGGTTCCGTGCTCGCCGTCGACGCCGACGGCGAGCCGGTCTTCGAGGCGTCGGTCGACGGGCGGGTCGAGCGGCGGCCGCTCGTCGTCGGACCCGACCCCGACCCCGACGGACGCGACGGCGGGATCCCCGGCGGCGTCGCGGTGTCGACGGCGGGAACGGATCCGGGAACCGTCCACTTCATCGGCGAGTCGGGCGAGACGCGCTGGACGCGGACGCCGACGGTGACGGCGGTGGACTGGAACGCCGCGACGACGCGCCGCGGACCCGTCCTGACGCTCGGCGGGGCCAACGGGAACCTCGAGGCGCTGGAGGTCGCGGACGGCTCGTCGCGGTACGAGGTCGGCCTCCAGGACCGCCCCGTCGCGGTCGGCGATGCCGACGACGGGCGCGTCCTCGTCGGCGGCGTCGGAAGCATCTGGGCCGTCAGCCTGCTCGACGGCGAGGTCGTCTGGAAACAGCAGTACGGCGGGCGGACGCGCGTGAACGCGCCCGGCGTCGGCGAGGCGACCGGCGACGACGCGTTCGAGTCGGCCGCGGTCAACCGCGAGGGCGAGGTGCTCGGACTGACGCCCACCGGCGAGGTGGTCCTCCGGGGGAGCGTCCCGGAGACGGTCGTGTACGCGGGACCGCTGTTCGCCGACGTGGACGACGACGGAAGCGACGAGATACTGGTCGTCGACCGGCGCGGCGTCGTGCGGGCGCTGTCGACGTAGCCGCCCCCGGCGGGCGGGGTCCGTCCCGTCGGGGTGGTTCTTATACCCTCACGATCGGTTGATCGACACACGGAAGCGGGATGACGGACCGTTTTCACCGGAAACGAGGTGTGCCAACGAGGCGGCCGCTAGGCGGTGGTCGGGTCGTTTCGACGGGAAACCGATATCGGTCGACGAGACGGCGCGGGCGGTTAGTGCGACTCGTCCTCGTACACCCACGCCGCGGTGTCGAGGGCGTAGTCGACGAGCTCGTCGTCGTCGAAGAAGAGGTCGATCTCCCGTTCGTTCGCGCCCTCGTCCTCGTGGTCCGACGCGTGGATCACGTTGTGGCCCAGATCGAGCCCGAAGTCGCCGCGGATCGTGCCGGGCGCGGACTCGGCGGGGTCGGTCTCGCCGACCATCGCGCGGACCTGCCGGGTCGCGTCCGCGCCCTCCCAGACCATCGCGAAGACGGGGCCGGAGGTGATGAACTCGACGAGGCCGTCGAAGAACGGCTTGTCGGCGTGCTCGCCGTAGTGCTCGTGGGCGAGCTCCTCGTCGATCCGCATGAACTTGCCGCCGACGAGCTTCAGTCCGCGCTCCTCGAAGCGGGAGACGATCTCGCCGATGAGGCCGCGCTGGACCCCGTCGGGCTTGACCATCACGAAGGTGCGCTCGTCGTGGTGGCTCATTCCTCGCCTCCGGCGGCGCGTCCCTCCTCGGTCCACTCGAGGTCGCGCGCCTCGCGGCCGAGGAAGTAGTTCTTCTCCGCCTTCGAGTCGACGAAGTGGAGGATCTGTCCGTTCGTCCTTACGTACATCGTGCCCGTGCCGGGCTCGATCTCCTCGCCGGTGTAATCACAGGTGCGTGTCTCGACCATGGGTTATCGGCCTCCGATGGCGTCGGCGTCACGCTGGGTCTCACGCAACTGGAGCACGTCGCCCAGCCGGACGGGACCCAGGACGTTTCGCGTGATGATCCGTCCCTGGTTCGATCCCTCCTGGATGCGGCATTTGACCTGCATGGCCTCGCCGTGCATCCCGGTCTTGCCGACGACCTCGATCACCTCGGCGGTGGTCGAGTCGCCGGTTCCCTCTTCTGCGCTCATGGGTGGTTATCGGAGCTCCGCGACCTTCTCGCCGATGTCCTCGATGTCGTCGGCGGCGTCGCCGGCCTCGACGACCGCGGCGGCGGCGGAGCCGACCTCGAGGCCCGCGGCGTGGCCGACTTCGTCCTGGGTGTCGACGAAGACGACCGGGATCCCCTTCTCCTCGGCGAGCTCGGGGAGGTGCATCACGATCTCCTCGGGCGAGACGTCCTCGGCGACGAGGACGAGCTTCGCGTTGCCGCGCTCGACGGACTTCGTGGTCTCGTTCGTTCCCTTCTTTACGGTACCGGTGTCTCGGGCGACCTCGAACGCCTCGAGCGATCGCTCGGCGAGGTCGGCCGGGGTGTCGTAGTCTACGTAAACTGGCATGTGTTGTTCACCTATGTCCTCCGTGTGGGCTCGCGTGTCCGTCCCGTGGTCGGTCCCTATCGGAACGGCACATCATCGACCCCACAGAGGGTGTACTCCGGGGTACTCTTGGACAGCATAAAAGCGCTTTCAAAGCGCTCGGACCGCGTGCGAGGGCGTGACGGGGGGATCCTCACGGTCGTTCCCGATCGCTGACTCGCTCCCGATCGCTCCGACGCGCTCCCGATCGGTCCGATCCACCGCGACCCCTCGCTGTCGGGTCCGCTTGCGATCGTTTTTGTCCGCGCCGCTCGGAGGGGCGTCCACGCATGGCTCGTCTCCTCCACTACTCCGACATCGAGAACGTCTTCGACGTCCCCGAGCGGGCGGCCCGGCTCGCCGGCCGGATCCGCGCCCTCGACGCCCCCGACGCCGCGGTCGTCGCCACCGGCGACACCACCGCGCCGGGCGTCCTCTCGCTGGTCGCGAAGGGCCGCCAGACGATCGACTTCTACGCCGCCACCGACACCCTCCTCGACACTTTCGGCAACCACGAGTTCGACTACGGCCCCGACGCGCTCCGCGGGCTCGTCGACGACGCGCCGGTGGAGTTCGTCTCCGCGAACGTCCGCGACGAGGACGGCGAGCTCTTCGGCCGCTCGGAGGGCGTCGTCCCGTGGACGACCCGCGCCGTCGACGGCGCGACCGTGGGGTTCGTGGGCGTCACCGACCCCGCGACCGACTCGCTCAACCCGATGGCCGCGCCGCTCTCCTTCGACGACCCCGTCGCGGCCGCGCGGGAGGCGCTCGCCGACCTGGAACGCGAGGGCCCGGCGGTCGACCACCGCGTCGTCCTCTCGCACCTCGGCGGCGGCGACGACGATCTCGCCCGCGAGCTCGACGTGGACGCGGTGCTCGGCGGCCACGTCCACAGCCGGCGGAACGAGCGCGTCGACGGGACGCTCCTCGTCCGGCCGGGCGTGAACGGCGAGGCGGTCGCGGAGGTCGACCTCGGCGACCCGGCCGACCCCGACGTGTCCGCCACCGCGACGCTCCACGAACCCGACGGCGTCGCCCCCCACGCGGAACTCGAGCGGGCGCTCGCCGAGCGGATGGGCGCGGCCGACCTCGGCGAGGTCGTCGACCGCGTCGCGGAGCCGATCGAGCGAACGAGCGACGTCGTCCACGGCGGGGAGTGCCGCGTCGGCAACTTCGTCGCCGACGCGTTCCGGTGGGCCCACGACGCCGACGTGGGGCTCTCGAACGCCGGCGGCCTCCGGCAGGGCGACCCCTGGGCCGGCGACGTGACGAAGGCCGACCTCATCAGCCTCATCCCCTTCGAGGAGCCGGTCGTGCTGGCCGAGGTCGACGGGGAGGAACTCCTGGCGATCCTCCGGGAGATGGCCGCCCCCGACGTCGACTTCGGCGAGGAGGACTGGTGGCACGGCCACGTCTCGAACGCGCGGGTGGTCTGGGACGCGGCCAACGAGAAGGTCGTGGAGGCGACCGTCGGCGGCGAGCCGATCGACCCCGACGCCCGGTACACTGTTGCCACCTCCGAGTACCTGCTCCACTCCGACCACGAGTACCCGACGCTGGAGGAGCGTCACCGGATCGGCGAGGCCGACATCCAGTACGAGGTGCTCGCCGCCTTCGCCCGCGAGCACGGGATCGATCCCGAGATCGAGGGGCGGATCGAGATCCGGAACCGGGAGGAGTGACGGCCGGGACGCGACGCCCGTCAGTCGAGGTCCACGTCCACGTCGTGCTGGCGACCCGCCGCCTTCACGGTGTTGTACAGGAGCATCGCGCGGGTCATCGGCCCGACGCCGCCGGGAACGGGCGTGATCGCGCCCGCGACCTCCCTCGCCGACTCGTAGTCGACGTCGCCGACGAGTTCGTACCCCTTCTCCGTGTCCGTCTCGACGCGGTTTATCCCCACGTCGATCACGGTCGCGCCCGCCTTCAGCATCGAGCCGTCGACGAACTCCGGGATGCCGGCGGCGGCGACCACGATATCGGCCCCGGCGAGTTTCCCTTCCAGGTCCTCGGTGCGGGAGTGACAGACGGTCACGGTGGCGTTCCCCTGCGGGGCCTTCTGGATCAGGAGGTTCGCCATCGGCTTGCCGACGATGTCGGAGCGCCCGACGACGACCGCGTCGGCCCCCTCGGTCTCGACGTCGTAGGCGGCGAGCAGCTTCTGTACGCCGTGGGGGGTACAGGGCTTGTAGCGGGCGTCGCCCGCGACGAGGCGGCCGACGTTCTCGGGGTGGAACCCGTCCACGTCCTTCTCGGGGTCGATCCGCCGGAGCACCTCGCGCTTCCCGACGTGGTCGGGCACGGGCAGTTGAACCAGGATCCCGTGGACGTCCTCGCGGGCGTTGAGGTCGTCGATGGTCTCGAACAGCTCCCCGGCGGGGGCGTCGGCGTCGACGTCGACGTGGATCCCCTCGATGCCGACCTCCTCGCAGTCGCGCTGTTTCATCGAGACGTACGTCTCGCTCGCGGGGTCGTCGCTCATCAGCACGGTCGCCAGTCCGGGAGTCACGCCCGCGTCCGCGAGCGTCTCCACGCGATCGGCCACGTCGGATCGAACGTCGGCCGCCACCGTCTCGCCGTCGATGACCTCGGTCATATCCGAACGGGGTGCCGGGAGGAACAAAAGCCGTCCGGGATCGTGTCGATCGATTCGATCGAGCCCCTGGATCTATCCACGGGGATGGATCTCCGGGCGGTCAACGGCTCACATCGACCACGATTCGGCACAGGCTCACTCCGGGTACAGTTCCTCCTCCCGCTCGACGGCGTCGATCGCGGCGACGTCCTCGGGTGCGAGCTCGAGGTCCGCGGCCGCGAGGTTCGCCCGGAGGTGTCGCTCCGTCGACGCCTTCGGGATCGCCACGACCGGCTCCTTCGCGGTCGCCCACGCGATCGCGACCGCCTCCGGCGTCGTCCCGTGGCGCTCCGCGACCTCGCGGACCGCGTCGACCTCGGCGACCCGCCCGCCCGCGAGCGGCGAGTACGCGACCACGGAATAGCCGTGCTCGCGGGCGTGTTCGAGGATCTCCGGTCGGTACCGTAACGGGTGGAGTTCGGTCTGGTGGGCGGCGATCGGCGCGTCGAGGACCCCGCGGGCGCGCTCGAGGTCGTCGATCTCGAAGTTCGAGACGCCGACGGCGTCGACGACTCCGGCGTCGACGAGCCGGTCCATCGCCGGAAGCGTCGCATCGGGATCGTACGCGCCGCGGGGACGGTGGACGTACAGCAGATCGAGACGGTCGACGCCGAGGCGGTCGGCGCTCTCGCGAGCGGCCGGACCCACGTCGTCGCCGGCGAGCCGGTCGACCCAGAGCTTCGTCGCGACCGTCACGGCCGCCCGATCGACGTCGCTCGCGGCGAGTCCCGCGCCGACGACGCCCTCGTTGCCGTAGATCCGAGCGGTGTCGAGATGCCGGTAGCCGACCTCGAGGGCGGCCGCGATCGGCTCCGGCTCGTCGATCCCCATCGTCCCCAGCCCTACCGGCGGGAGCGTCGAGTCCATACCGTGAGTGGCGACCGTCGGCGTATAAACACCCGACCGACGACTCTCCGGGCCGCGACCCGGGCGGTCGGGGAGCCGGTGGACGCTCGCGATGCCCGCAAAGCCGCGCTCACGGCGACCCGATCGGCGAGCGGCCGCAGAGGCTCACGAGGTCGTGGAGGTCGTCGATCTCGTAGGTCGGCTGCGCCGAGAGTTCGAACGAGCGGCGGTGCGGCCGCCGGATGAACGCGGAGTCGATCCCTGCGTTGTCGGCCGCGCGGACGTCCGACTCGTTGTCGCCGACGAACAGCGCGGTCGAGACGTCCAAGTCGGCGAGCGCCCGCTCGAGGTAGTACGGGGAGGGCTTCTTCCGCGAGAGGCTGGCGATCGAGGGCTCGCGGCCGTAGACCACGTCGAAGCGGTCGACGAGCCCGAAGTGCGCGAGGAGGTCGTCGACGGTGGCCTGCTGGTTCGAGGAGACGACCCCGAGCGCGGCGTCGAGGTGGCCGAGCGCCCCGACGTCCTCGTACGGGGTCTTGCGGCCGGCACGCGAGGCGGCGATCTGCGCGTCGGAGGCGGTCTCGTCGCGGACGCGCCAGAACTCGGCCGGGTCGATCCCGTAGCGGTCACAGATGTTCGTCAGGGTCGCCGGGTCGACGCCGACCGCGACGTCGTCGACGTGAGCGAGGTCGGGGTCGGTCACGCCCAGTCGCTCGAAGGCCTCCCAGGCGGCCTCTCGGAGGGTGTCGAACGGCGTGCGACCGACGATCACTCCGTCGTGATCGAGAACGACGGCGTCGTACACGCCACGCTCTCGGGGAGTAACGGTCAAAAGCCTTTCAGTCGGACGTTCGGGCGGCTCCCGTGTTCCGTGGGCCGTCGTCCCACGCTCCGCGACGACCCCTGTACTTTCAATACCCGGCGCGTCCAACCCTCCGATTGGACCATGAACATCGCTGATATCGCAGTGCCGGAGTACGTCGAGGTCGACGCCGACGAGCGGCTCGCCAAGGTCCGATCCATCTTCGAGCGCGAGAACCCGAAGGGGATAGTCGTCACCGAGGACGGCGAGTACGCGGGGGTCGTCGGCGAGAAACAGCTGCTGCGCTCGCGGATGGAGGACGACACGAAGGTCTCCGCCGTCGTCAAACCCGCGCCCTCGGTGAAACGGACGGAGGACGTCCGCGAGACCGCCCGCCTCCTCGTCGAGGGCGACGTGAAGATCGCGCCCGTCTACGAGGGCGAGAAGCTCTACGGCATCGTCACCGTCGACCAGATCCTCGAGGCCGTCTTAGAGAGCCTCGACGCGATCACGGTCGATCAGATCGTCACGACCGACGTGATCGGCATCAACGAGAAGGACAGCGTGGGGCGCGCGATCAACCGGCTCCGCGAGAACGGGATCTCCAGACTGCCGGTCCTCGACGACGACGGGATGCTCGCCGGCGTCGTCACCACGAACGACATCGTCGAGTTCGTCGTTCGCGACCAGGAGCGGCAGGGTAGCGGCGACCGCGCCGGCGACATCGACCGGATGCTCGATCTCCCCGTCTACGACATCATGTCGAGCCCGGTCGTGACCGCGACCGCCGACGAGACCGCTGAGGAGGCGGTCTCCCGCATGTTCGACAACGACGTCTCCGGGCTCGTCGTCACCCCCGAGGACGTCGAGGCCGTCGCGGGGATGGTCACCAAGACCGACGTGTTGCGCGCGCTCACGTTCACCGAGGAGGACTCGCTCGACGTCCAGATCACGAACGTCGACCTGCTCGATCGCACCTCGCGAGAACACGTCGTCGAGTCGATCGAGAGCGTCGCGGACAAGTACGCCCAGATGCAGGTGATGCACGCGCACGTCCGGCTCCACCAGCACAAGGAGAAGCTCCGCGGCACCCCCCTCATCCAGTGTCAGATCCGGCTCCGAACGGACCAGGGCCAGGTCGGCGGCTCCGGCGAGGGGTACGGCGCGGAACACGCCTTCCACGTGGCGCTCGACAAGCTGGAGCGGAACGTCCTCGAGATCAAGGGCGTCAACGCCGACGAGGAGTACCGCGGCCAGCTGCTCCGCAAGCTCGGCGAGCTCTGAGCGGTCCCGACGCGACCCTCGACCCGACGTTCCGGCCCCTTCGACGTCTCGTTTTCTCCGAGTTCTCGTTCGTCTTCGAGCGAGCAACCGGCCTCCCCGCTCTCAGTCCTCGGTCGCGCCCGCCGCCAGTCCCTCCTCGACGATCCGGAACGTGGCGGAGTCCCCGGCGGCCTTCGAGCGGTGTTTCTCCAGGGTCGCTCGACGGTTCCCGCCGCGGAAGCGGTCAACGCGGAGGATCGCGCCGGTCCAGTGGTTGAGCGTGTTCCCCCCGAGCGCGCGGTCGCGATCGCTCTCCGGATCGGTGAACACCTGGTTCGTGATCACCACCGCAAGGTCGTGGCGCCGCGCCAGCGAGAGGAGGTGCGTCACCTGTTTCGCGACCTTCCGGAGCGACTGGCCACCCTCCGTGTCGTCGGCGCGCTCGAGCCGGTAGAAGCCGGTCGCGGAGTCAACCACCACCAGATCGACCTCCGCCGCGAGCTCCTCGGCGTCGCGGACGGCCTCGCGCTGGTCCTCGAAGTCGTACGCCTCGGTGATCACCAGCCGCGAGGCCAGCTCCTCGACGCCCTCGTCGACGCCCGGCCGGTCGACCCGCGCGCCCGCCATCTGCTCGAACCGGTCGATCGAGAGCCCCTCGGTGTCGATGAAGAGCGACCGGTCGCCGGCGGCCGCGACCTCGATGGCCGCGGCGAGCGCGAGGTTGGTCTTGCCCGCGGCGGGCGGGCCGTACACCTGCGTGACCACCCCGCGTTCGAACCCGCCGCCAAGCAGGTCGTCGACCGGCTCACAGCCGGTCGGGATCGGATCGCTCACTGGCGGTCCTTCAGCCCCGTTGGTCTTTAAGCGGTCGGTACGGCGGGACGTCCGGCGGCGTCGCGACCGGACCGTCGACGCGGCCTACCGCGCCGCCAGCCACTCGGCGAACCCGCCGGTCAGGAAGTCGGCGTAGCCGACGACCCCCAGGTACAGCGAGACGAGGACGACGATCACGATCGGGACCCGGACGATCCAGACCCAGGCGGTCCCGAGCCCGCCGAGACTGCCGATCCCCCTCTCGAGTTCGTCGCGGGCGACGTCGGGGATCACCCAGCCGACGAACAGCGCGAGCAGCAACGATCCCAACACGAGCAGGACGCCGCCCGCCAGGTTGTCGTACAACCCGAGGAAGATCAGGTCGATCGTCACCGGGACGCCGAGCAGGAAGACGGCGACGCCGATGGCGACCGACGCGGGAACGCGCGCGACGTCGAACTCGTCGATCAGGTACGAGACGAGCACTTCGAGGATGCTGATCGCCGAGGAGAGCGCCGCGATACCGACCATCGCGAAGAAGACGATCCCGATGATCCGGCCGCCGGGGATCCCCGTGAACGCGGACGTCAGGCTCACGAAGATCGCGCTGGGGCCGGGGCCGCCGGGCTCGATCCCGGCCGCGAAGAGGAACGGGAAGACGACGAAGCCGACGATCACGGCGATGAGCGTGTCGAGCGCGGCGATGATGCCCGCGTCGGTCGCGAGGTTCCGGTCCTCGCCGAGGTAGGAGGCGTAGGTGATCATCACGCCCATCCCGAGCGAGAGCGTGAAGAAGGCCTGCCCGGCGGCGGCCGGCAGGATGCTCGTCCAGTTCGCGGCGAGGTAGCCGAAGTCCGGCGTGAGGTAGTACGCGTACGCCGTTCCCGCGGCGTCCAGCGTGGAGGCGTACGCCGCGAGCCCGACGAGCACCACGATGATCGCCGGCACCATCACCTTCACGCCGACCTCGATCCCCCGCCGTACGCCGGCGGCGATGATCCCGATGACGAGCGCCATGAACACGGCGTGAAACAGGAGGGAGTCGAGTCCGGTGGTGACCGAGCCGTACAGCGCGCTCGCCTCCTCGGGACCGGCGAGCGCGTAGCCGTCGGTGACCCCGATGAGGGTGTAGCGGAGGAACCAGCCGGCGACGACGCTGTAGTACGAGAGGGTGACGAAGCCGGTGACGACGAACAGCCAGCCGAGGTAGTTCCACGCCCCGCTCCCGAGTTCGCGTATCGCGCCGACGGGGTTCAGTTCCGTATACCGGCCGATCACGAACTCGACGAGGATCGCCGGAAAGCCGATCCCCACGACGAAAAGCAGGTAGAGGAGCAGGAACGCCCCCCCGCCCTCCTGGCCGGTGATGAAGGGGAACCGCCAGATGTTCCCGAGCCCCACCGCGCTCCCGACCGCCGCCAGGATGAATCCCATTCGCGTCGCCCACGTCTCGCGTACCATCGTTGTCGGACGGATCCGGCTGGCGACTAAAAGGGTGTCTTTCCGACGCCGAGAATTGACGGTGAAACTGGATGAACGATCGTTTTCGACCGGCGCGCGGCCGAGCCGGATCGACGCGGGAACGCTCGGGAGCCCCCGGCTCGGCCGCGGAGCGGGTCGACCCGCGCGGGGCGCTCGGATCCCGGCTGCGACCGTGAATTTAATGCCGTGAGGTCGACCTCACAGGGTATGGAACGCGTAGACGTCGCGATCGTTGGCGGGGGCCCTGCCGGTTCGTCCGCGGCGCACGCGGCCGCGAGCGGCGGCGCGGACGCCCTCGTGTTGGAGAAGGGCGTACCGCGAGCCGACCGCGAGGGGCTCGGACCCGACTCCACCGACGCCGCCGGGATCCTGGACTACTGGGTCGACATCATGGGGATCCACCCCGACGAGTTCGACGACGGCGTCGTCCAGCGAGAGCTGAACCGAGCGGAGTTCCGGGGCCCCTCCACGGCCGCGACCCTGTTCGACACCGGGATCGAGTCCTCCTACGACCGGTTCGGGTACACCTTCCACCGCGCCCGATTCGACGACTGGCTCCGCGATCGCGCCGAGGACGCCGGCGCGGAGTACCGGACGGGCGTCTCGGTCCGGGGCGTCGACACCGACTTGGACGCGGGCGCGAGCGACGCCGGCGCGGGTCCGCGACACGTCCTGCGACTGGCCGACGGCGACGACGTCGGGGCCGACTTCGTCGTGCTCGCGGACGGACCGCAACGGACGGTGACCAACCGGATGCTCGACGAGTACCTGCCGACTGGCCAGGGTGGCTCCGACCGGCTCGCCCCGCCGGAGGCCAACCACATCGCCTACCAGGAGTACCGCCGGGTGCCCGAGGCGGTGTACGAGGCGGTGAACGACGCGATCGTCTTCTGGTGGGGCGTGATGCCCGGCGAGACCGCGTACCCGTGGATCTTCCCCAACCAGGACCGCGTCTGTCGGATCGGCCTCACGATGCCGATCGGGATGGACATCGACGACTTCGACGCCGACGCCTACGAGCTGCTCTCGGCGGACGACGACTCGATCCCGAGCGGCGCGGAGTACGTCCGGCGGCTGCTGGAGTGGCAGTACGGCGACGAGTACGACGTCGAGGAGGCGTTCCCGATCGTCGACGACGCGGGGAAACGCGACGGGACGGAGACGTACCCGATCTCCTCGACGCGGCCGATCGACTCGCCGACCGAGGCGGGGATCGCCGTCGCCGGCGGCGCGATGGGGACCACCTCGGCGTTCCACGAGGGCGGCGACCACGTCGCCGTCCGCACCGGCGCGATCGCGGGCGAGCTGGCGGCCGACGGCGACCTGGCCCCGTACAACCGGCGCTGGAAGGAGGCCATCGGCGACGAGATCGTCCGGAACGTCACGATGGCGGACATGGTCGCCGACTACACGCCGGACGACTGGGACCGGATCATCGGCGCGGCGGACGCGATGCTCGCCGCGGAGGCGGGCGACGGACTGCTCGCACAGCCGTACCGATCGGGCTGGGAGTCGCTGAAGCTCGTGCTCGGGTACAAGTGGAACAAACGGAAGACGAAGCGTGACTACGTGACCATCTCGGAGGACGAGTACGTCTACTGAGCCGTCCTCCTCCGCTCTCACTCGGTTCCGCGGTCGATCGTCGTCGCCTCGGCCGCCCGCTCGCGTGCGTACAGATCGAGGACCACCTTCGCCCCGCCGAGCGCGACCGGCCCGACGAAGAGGCCCACCCCGCCGAAGAGCACGATCCCGCCGAAGATCCCCACGACGATGATCGCGACGTTGATCGCGCCGGCGCGGTTGATCACGGCGGGCCGGAGGTACGTGTCCGAGAGGCTGACGAGGACGCCGAAGACGAACAGCAGGACGGCCGCGGTGGTCCGCCCGCGCGCGAGGAGGTACACCGACAGCGGAACCCAGACGCCGAAGGAGCCGACGAGCGGGAGCAGCGTGAGCACGAACGCGGCCACGGTGAGGAACGTGACGCCCGGCACGCCGAGGAGGAACAGCCCGACGCCGAGAAGCAGCGCCTGGATCCCGGCGACGATGACGTTGCCGACGACCGAGGCCCACATCAGGTCGTCGAGCTCCGCCATCAGGTCCCGCTGGACGCGGTCGGAGATCGGCGCGACGGCCAACGCCCACTCGGCCAGCCGGTCGCCGTCGCGCAACAGCGCGAAGAGGACGAAGAGCGTCACCGACAGCCCCACGGTCAGGTCCGGAAGCCCGCGGAGCAGCCCCAGCCCCCAGCTCGCGAGCCGCTGTATCGCGGCGCTGATCGGCTCCTGGTAGGTCGCGTAGAGGACGTCGACGTCGATGACGTACCCGAAGAGCTCGATCTCCTCGACCACGAACTGGCGCAGCTCGCCGCGGCGGAGGGCGGCGAGGAGCGCGAGGCCCTGCCGGAGCGCCACGGTGAGGACGTACGCCAGCGGGATGAACACCACGAGGATCGACCCGCCGATCACCGACACCGCGGCGACGTCCGGCCGTACGTGCTCCTCGGCCCGTCGCTGGAGCGGCGCGAGCACGTACGCGATGACGACCGCGAGCAGCACGTACTGGAGGTACGTGGCGATCAGGACGACGGCGAAGACGGCGCTGGCGAGCGCCAGAACCGACAGCCCGTTGAGCGATGACGGCCAGCCCGGCGTGCCGTCGTTCATCGCGACGCGGGGCCCCGGCGAGTTCGTTCGGGCATGCGGTGTGTCCGTGACTAGCGTGAGACCGTATAAATCCGTGCGGTGTCTCGGATGACGCGTTCCCGTGTTCTGAACCGGCGCAGGGTCGTACGCATCGCGTTTCTCGTGGACGTTCACTCCGTCTTCGGTGAGGTATGCGAGCGCCGTCCCGGTTACCGAACACGGACTGAAAGCGATCTGATACGTGACGGCCGCAGTGCCGGCAGGTGCCGGCGTCGTCGGAACCGCCGATCTGGCGGTTCATGGCGCACCCCTCCCCCCGAATGCCGTTTTCGGACGCTAGAGAGTACTGAAACTCTTGACAATGGAGACTAGTAAAAATTTTTGATGGGACCGCTGAGAGTCGAACTCAGGTCCTACGGACCCCATCCGCAGAGGATACCACTACCCCACGGTCCCGGGTCGCACTCGGAGGAACGGCCGTCCCGTAATTAAGGACTTCGTTTCAGTCGTCGCCGTCCGCGCGGGGGACGACGAGGTCGCCGTCGTCGCGCACCGCCAGGCTCGCGACCGGGTCGCCCTCGTAGACGGCCAGCCCCTCACATCGTGCGATCACGTACCCGTCGTGGTCGGCTTCGACGGCTCCCCGCCGCTCGCCCGTCGCCGAGGTGATCTCCGCGAGGACGTCGCCCTCGGCGATCGGCTCGCCCGCATCGACGCGGTGGCGGACGAGTCCCGAGACGTCGGTGGTCGGACCCCGGTACCGCCGGACCGGGTAGTCGACGGGGGCGTCCTCGACGTACTCCGCCGGCGTGCCGACGCCGGCGGGCACGTCGTCGGGGGCGAGCATCCCGAGTTCGACCGCGACCGCGACCGCGCCGGCGACGCCGCCCGCGACGAGGCGGTCGTCGACGACGCTGTGGGAGCCGAGTTCGGCCGTGAACGCCGGGATCCCGGCCTCGTTGAGGACCGCGCCCGCGAGCGAGCGCTGGAGGTTCTCCTCGACGTACTCCGCGGCCGGGTACTCGGTCAGCGTCGGGAAGCCGAAGGCGTCGACGACGGACTCGAGGTCGGCCGCGAGCGCCTCCGCGTCCGACTCGCTCCGGCGGTCGCCGTACAGCACCCGGTCGCGGATCGCGAACGGCTCGCTGTCGACGCCCGCGGTGTGACAGTCGATCAGGGCGTCCGCGGCGACGGCGTCGGCCGGGTTCGACCCCGCGTCCGTCTCGCCGACGATCGCCCCGTAGAGCCGCGCGTCGATCCGCTCCTGGAGTTTCGGCGGGCGCGCGGACTCCGCGTCGGCGTCGGGGAAGTGCCGGTTCGGGTCCTCGTCGTCGTAGTAGGTGTGCCTGGCGTTCCGCCGGAGGCCCGCGGGCGAGACGACGGGGACGGCGACGACCGCCCCGGCGAGCGACGCGAGCGTCCCGGCGTCGCTCGTTTCCGGCCCTCCGGCGAGCGCGCCCATCGTCTCGAGGACGACCGCGATCCCGGTCGCCTCGTCGCCGTGGACGCCGCCGGTCAGCCAGAGCGTCGGGCCCGGTTCGGCCCCGTTGGCGACGATAGCGGGGAGGCGTTCGGGCGTACCGGTCGGGAGGTCCGCCACGTCGAGCCAGCCGCGGTCGACGGTTCCGGGGGCGGCGTTCGCGCTTCCGAGCTCGAGGCGATCTCGGTCGTCTTCCATGGCCGGATCCCCGCCCGCGTGGCTATAAAAGAACGCGTTCGAGCGCGACGACCGTCCCCGATTCGGCGTCCGGATCGCCGACGAACCGTCCGAGACAGACCGCCGACCCGTCCGGCGTGACACAGGCGACGAGCGGGGGGTCCCGGTCCCCTCGGTTCGCCGCGGTCGCCGTGTCCACGGCAGCGGCGGCGTCCAGGTCGCTGTCGATCACGCCGGGCGCGTAGACGGGCGCGCCGGTGGCGACGTTGCGCGCCGCGGAGGGCGCGACCGTCACCGAGGGGAGGTGAGACAGCGCGTCCTCGGCGGGGCGGACCACCTCGCGGAGGAGGTCGTCGTCCCCCTCCTCGGCCCACGCGAGCGCGTCGACGAGGTCCTGGAGCGTGTGGAGGTCCGTGTCGTCGAACGGGTCCGTGGCGGTCCGCCGGAGGTGGCCCATGTGCGCGCCGACGCCGGCGGCGAGCCCGAGGTCGTGACACAGCTTCCGGACGTACGTCCCCGACGCACAGCCGATCCGGAGCAGGGCGCGCCGCTCCTCGAGTTCGAGGACGTCGAGGTCGTGGACCGTCCGGGTCCGCAGCCGGCGGGTGACCGCGCTCTTCCGGGGCGGCTTCTGGTAGATCTCGGCCTCGAACTCCGCGGCGACCTCCCGGAAGTCCGCGGGCGCGGGACCGTGGAGCTCCAGCACGGAGACGTACTCCTTTCTGCCCTCGAGGAACACCTGCGCCATCCGGGTCGCGGTGCCGGTGAGCGTCGGGAGACAGCCGGTGACCTTGGGGTCGAGCGTGCCCGCGTGGGCGACGCCGTCGATCCGCGGGCCGTCGGGGTCGAGGTCCGCGAGCGTGTCGTTGATCGCGTCGCGCACCCACGCGGAGAGTTGATGCGAGGAGGGGCCGGCCGGCTTGTCGACGTTGACGACGCCGAACCGGAGCAGCTCCGGGACCGACCGCTCGCCGGGCGGGGCGCGGAGCGGGTCGTCGCTCGCGGCGTCGGCGTTGGTGGATCCGGCGTCGGTATCGTCGGTCATGTTCGTGTCCGTGTGTGGTGGATCCGGGTTCGGCGGCAGTTCAGAAGTCGTAGGAGACGCCCTCGATCGGGACCTTCCCCTCGTCGTCGTCGGGGTCGTACGCCTCGACCGTGGCGACGAGCGCGTCGAGGAACCGGTCGGGTCCCCAGCGGGCGGTGTTGAAGGCGGCGTCGTAGATGGACAGGTCGTCGATGTCGACGTCGTAGTACTCCAGGTACCGCTTCCGCTCCGAGGCCTCCCGGCGGAGCGTCTCCTCGCGCGCCTGCGAGACGGGCTTGTCCTCCCGGTCGGCGATCCGCTCGGCGCGGACCGCGACGGGGGCGTCGAACCAGAACCGCAGGTCGGCGTGGTCGCCGGCGAGCCACCCGGCCAGCCGGGACTCGAGCACGACCGCCTCGCGGGTCGTCGCGATCTCGCGGAGCCGGCGGTCGAGATCGCGGTCGATGTCGCCGTCGTCCTCGGCGTGCTCGTTGAACTCGACGGGCGTCATGCCGCGGTCCGCGGCCATCTCCCGGAAGATGTCGCCGCCGGAGACGTGATCGAGCCCGAGCGCCTCGGCGAGCCCCGCGGCGTTCGTGCTCTTCCCGCTTCCCGGCGGGCCGGAGACGGTGATCAACATATCCACCCTCCGGCAGGCCCGTTCAAAACGATTGTCGTTCGCGGCCGGAGCGGCTCCCCTGTGGAGGCGGTCGCGCGCTACTCCGTCGCGGCCGTCATCGACCAGACCGCGACGAGGCCGAGCAGGACCGCGGGGACGAGCGGGAGCGCGAGGTACGTCGCGAAGAAGGTGAACCCGAACGCGCCGGCGGCGTACGGGTACGCGTAGATGACGCCGGGAATGACGAGGACGCAGGTGAACAACACGGCGGTCAGCGCCCAGCCCTTCCGGCCGAAGCCGTCGGCGGTCGGCTCCGCGGGTTCGTCAGCCGGGCTCGCGTCGGCGGGATCGGACGGGGACGGATCGGGGGAGCCGGCGCCGCTCTCGGCCGGGTCGTCCTCCGGCGTGTGGACGTATCCGCCGTCCGCGTCGGTCTCAGAACTCACTGTCGGGTTTCAGGACCACTTTACCAAAGCCCTCACGGTTCTCGATCAGCTCGTGGGCGCGCGCGGCCTCGCTCATCGGGAGCGTCTCGCGGATCCGGGGCTCGAAGGTGCCGTCCCAGACGAGTTCGAGCACGTCGTCCACCTCGCCCGGCGTCGCCATCGTCGAGCCGATCACGGAGAGCTGGTTCCAGAAGATCCGGTTCAGCCCCGCATCCGGGTTCGGCCCGGTCGTCGCCCCGCAGGTGACGAGCCGGCCGCCATTCGCGAGCGACTTCAGCGAGTCGGGGTACGTCGCCGCGCCGACGTGGTCGACGACGACGTCGACGCCGCGTTTGCCGGTGCGTTCGGCGATCTCCGCGGCGAAGTCGGTCGCCTCGTAGTCGACGACGTGGTCGGCCCCGCACGCCTTGGCGTGTCGGAGCTTCGCCTCGCTCGAGGCGGTCGCGAACACCTCACACCCCGCGTGGTCCGCGATCTGGACCGCGGCGTGGCCGACGCCGCCGGACGCGCCGAGGACGAGAACCGACTCTCCCGCCTTCACGTTCGCGCGCGTGTGGAGCATCCGCCACGCGGTCTGGAAGACGAGCGAGACGGAGCCGGCGACCTCCCAGTCGACGCCGTCGGGCACGGGAACGAGGTTCGCCTCCGGGACTGCGGCTCGCTCGGCGTGGACGCCCCGGACGTGCTCGCCCAGGATGTGGAAGGAGACGCAGAGCGACTCCTCGCCGTCCCGGCAGAACTCGCAGTTCCCGCAGGCGACGCCCGCGCTCACCGCGACGCGGTCGCCGGGCTCGAACCGGGTCACGCCCTCACCCACCGCCTCGACGACGCCCGCGGCGTCGCTGCCGGGGATATGGGGCATGTCGAGGTCGACCCCCGGCAGCCCGCGCCGGGTCCAGACGTCGAGGTGGTTGACCGCGCCGGCCTTGACGTCGACGAGCACCTCCCCGCGGTCGGGCTCGGGGTCCGGGAACTCGCCGTACTCGATCACGTCGCGGTCGCCGTGGGCGTCGAACTGGACGGCCTTCATGCGAACACCCACCGCGGCGGGACACTAAACCGTACGGCAAAGCGGCCCGACACGGGACTGCGAGCGGGCGACCGCCGACGGCCGACGCCCCCGTGCCAACGGGAGCCACGTCTCCCGGCTTTCGTGATGTTTAAGTAGTGAAGCGTGGTTGGTTCGGATGCACGAACTGTAGGGGTGTCGGACCCCGAGTCCGCGAGGGCGACGATACGACGCGAGTTGCGGTAGCCAAGCCTGGCCCAAGGCGCAGGGTTGCTAACTCTGTGGCGTCACTGCCTCCGGGGTTCGAATCCCCGCCGCAACGCTCGAAACGACCGAGCACCGCCGGGATCGCGCCGGTAGGGCTCACTGCGATCAACACATGAGCACGGAAGAATCACAGGACGACTCGCCGGAGGAGGCCGAAGACCTCCAGTACTTCGTTCGGATCGGGGGCGCGGACCTCGACGGGACGAAGACGGTCGAGCGAAGCCTATCTGAACTCAACGGCATCGGCACGCGCATGGCGCGGCTGGTCGCCGAGGAGGCCGGCGTGGACCGAACGTCCACGTTCGGGCTCCTCGACGAGGAGGATATCGAGGCGGTGGTCGACGTCGCCGAGAACCTCGAGGACCACGTCCCGTCATGGATGACCAACCGACAGAACGACTTCTTCACCGGGGAGACGACCCACCTCGTCGGCTCCGACGTCAACGAGAAACGGCGTCACGACATCAACCGGATGAAGCAGATCGAATCGTACAAGGGCGTCCGCCACAAGCGCGGCCAGAAGGTCCGCGGCCAGCGGACGAAGTCCACGGGCCGGACCGAGGGGACCATCGGCGTCAACGTCGAGGAGATCCGCGAGGAGATGGCCGACGACGAAGCGGGTGACGACGAATGAGCACCGGCAAGAACACCAAAGGCTACGAGACGCCGAACCACCCGTACCAGGGCGAGCGGATCGCCGAGGAGTCCGACCTCCTCTCGCGGTACGGCCTGAAGAACAAAGAGGAGCTCTGGCGCGCGCAGTCGGAGCTGCGTCGCATGCGCCGGGAGGCCCGACGCCTCCTCGGCGAGGCCCAGGGTGACGTCGAGGCCGCCCAGGAGGCCGGCGCGGAGTTCGTCGCACGGCTCCGCCGCATCGGCATCCTCGGCGACAACGACGACATCTCGGCCGTGCTGTCGCTCGACGTGACGGACCTCCTCGAGCGCCGCCTGCAGACGGTGGCGTACCGGCAGGGGTTCGCCTCCTCGACGAAGCAGGCACGCCAGTTCATCGTCCACGGTCACATCACCGTCGACGGGGCGCGCGTGACGCGACCCTCGGTGAAGGTGGACGTGAGCGACGAGGGCGCGATCGCCTTCGACGAGACGAGTCCGCTCGCGGACGATCTCCATCCCGAGCGCGCGGAGTCACAGGAGTAACCAATCATGAGTGGATCCGAGGACGGAAAGTGGGGCATCGCCCACGTGTACGCGTCGTTCAACAACACGCTCATCACGGTCACCGACGAGACGGGCGCCGAGACGATCGCCAAGTCGTCCGGCGGCACCGTGGTGAAGCAGAACCGAGACGAGGCGTCGCCGTACGCCGCCATGCAGATGGCCGAGGTCGTCGCAGAGCGGGTCAAGGAGGCCGGCTTGGAGGGCGTCCACGTCCGCGTTCGTGGCCCCGGCGGCAACCTCAACAAGTCGACCGGCCCCGGCGCGCAGGCGACGATCCGCGCGCTGTCGCGTGCCGGCGTCGAGATCGGCCGCATCGAGGACGTCACGCCCATCCCGCACGACGGGACGAAGGCGCCAAAGAACAAGCGAGTCTGACATGACGGAAGCCGACTTCGACGTGGAGTACGTCGAACGGGACGATCGCAGCGCGCGGGTGCTGATCCGCGGGCTCACGCCGGCGTTCGCGAACGGCATCCGCCGCGCGATGATCGCCGACGTCCCGACGTTCTCGATAGACACGGTGCGGTTCGTCGAGAACTCCTCCGTGATGTTCGACGAGATGATCGGGCTGCGGTTGGGGCTCGTTCCGCTGACGACGCCGCTCGACGAGTTCGAGATCGGCGACGCCGTCACGCTCGCGCTCGACGTCGAGGGGCCGGCGACCGCGTACTCCGGGGACATCGAGTCCGCGGAGCCGCTGATCGAGCCCGCCGACGAGAACGTGCCCATCGTCGAACTGAAGGAGGGACAGCGGCTGGAGTTCGAGGCCGACGCGGTCCTCGAGGCCGGCAAGGAGCACGCCAAACACCAGGGCGGCGTCTCCGTCGGCTACAGACACCTCCAGCGCGTCACGGTCGAGGGCGACCGCGGCGAGTTCGACGAGGAGGAGCCGCGCGTCCTCCGCGGCGTCATCGAGACGCCCGAGGGTGAGGTCGTCCCCACCGACGAGTTCGGCAACGACCTCTCGGAGCGGTACCCCGGAAAGGAGGTGCGCGTCGAGGACGTCCCCGGCGCGTTCGTCTTCCACATCGAGACGGACGGCTCGTTCACGGTCGAGGAACTGCTGCTCCGCGCGATCGACTCCCTCGAGGAGCGCGCGGACGAACTTCGAACGAAGGTCGCGGTCTAAGGAATGTCGACTCCCCGAACCACTCACACGGCGCTCGCCCCGGTCGCGAGCGGCGACGCCGCCGACGACGGCGGCGCGGTCCCGAACGGCGGGACCGAAAGTGGTTTGAAGGGAGCCGGATTACCCAGGAGTGCACGCAGGGATAGCCAAGTCAGGCCAACGGCGCAGCGTTCAGGGCGCTGTCCTGTAGAGGTCCGCAGGTTCAAATCCTGCTCCCTGCACTCCGCTTTTCAGGAACCCCCCCACAGGGAGGGACAGCTATGAGTAGCAAGACGAATCCGAACTTACAGAACCTCATCGCCGATCTGAAGTCGGTCTCGCGTGACTCCGGTGCCAACGTGTGGCAGGACGTCGCCGACCGACTGGAGAAGCCCCGGCGTACCCACGCCGAGGTCAATCTGGGTCGCATCGAACGGTACGCAAACGAAGACGAGACGGTCGTCGTTCCCGGCAAGGTGCTGGGCAGCGGCGTACTCGAAAAGAACGTCACCGTCGCCGCCGTCGACTTCTCGGGCACCGCCCGCGCGAAGATCGACCAGGCCGGCGAGGCGGTGTCGCTCGACCGGTTCGTCGAGGACAATCCCGAGGGCGGCAACGTCCGGGTGATCCGATGAGCCTCGCGAAGGTCGACGCCGACGTCGTCGTCGACGCTCGGGACTGTATCCTCGGTCGCGTCTCCTCGAAGGTCGCCCAGCGCGTCCTCGACGGGGAGACGGTCGCCGTGGTCAACGCCGAGCACGCGGTGATCACCGGCAACGAGGAGTCGACGATGGAGACCTACCACACCCGCGCGAACCTCGGCTCGGACAGCGGGCCGTACTACCCCAAGCGGCCGGACCGCATCTTCAAGCGGGCCATCCGCGGAATGTTGCCGTACAAGAGCGAGGACGGCCGCGAGGCCTTCTCGAACGTCCGCGTCTACGTGGGTAACCCCTACGAGCGCGACGAGGACGCCGAGGCGGTCGTCCTCGACGGCACGTCGCTGGACCGACTCTCGAACATCAAGTTCACCACGCTCGGGGACGTCTCCGAGTCCCTGGGAGCTAACGTCACATGGTAACGAACACCTCCGGTAAGAAGAAGACGGCCGTCGCTCGCGCCACGGTGCGCGACGGCGAGGGCCGCGTTCGAATCAACTCCCAGCCGGTCGAGCTGGTCGAACCAGAGCAGGCGCGCCTCAAGATGCTGGAGCCGTTCCGCATCGCCGGCGACGACATCCGCGACGGCGTCGACATCGACATCGACGTGGCCGGCGGCGGCTTCAGCGGCCAGGCGGACGCGACGCGGACCGCCATCGCCCGCGGGCTCGTCCAGCACCTCGGCGACGCCGAGCTGCGCGACGCGTACATGAGCTTCGACCGCACGCTGCTGGTCAACGACGTGCGCCAGTCCGAACCCAAGAAGTGGGGCGGACCCGGCGCGCGTGCCCGCTACCAGAAGTCCTACCGCTGAGGTGATCCAGTCATGATGATCCCCGTCCGGTGTTTCACGTGCGGCAACGTCGTGGGTGAACACTGGGAGGAGTTCAAGGAGCGCGCCCGTGAGGGAGACGAGGACCCCGGCGAGGTGCTCGACGACCTCGGCGTGAACCGACACTGCTGTCGGCGGATGCTGGTGAGCCACCGGGATCTCGTCGACGTCGTCTCGCCGTACCAGTAAGAATGTCAACACAGAGATACAACCGGTACGAGAAGGCGCGGATCCTCGGGGCGCGCGCCCTACAGGTGTCCTACGGGGCCCCCGTGCTGATCGAGACGGACCAGACGGAGCCGATCCTCGTCGCCGCGGAGGAGTACGACGCGGGCGCGCTCCCGTTCACGGTCCGGCGGGAGGCCGACGCGTGACCCGGATCACCAACGTGTCGCTGCGCCGGATCCTCGACTCGCGGGGGAACCCGACGGTCGAGGCGGACGTGCTCACCGAGTCCGGCGGCTTCGGTCGCGCGGCCGCGCCGAGCGGCGCGTCGACCGGCGAGTTCGAGGCGATCGAGCTCCCCGCCGAGGAGTCGATCGCGAAGGCCCGCGAGCGGGCGGTGCCGCGGCTCGAGGGGCGCTTCGCCGGCGACCAGCGGTCGGTCGACGCCGCGTTGCGCGCGGCCGACGGCACCGACGACTTCTCCGCGATCGGCGCGAACAGCGCGGTCGCGATCTCGATGGCGGCGGCGAAGGCCGGCGCTGACGTGCTCGGCGCGCCGCTGTACCAGCATTTGGGAGGGGCGTTCCGCGGCGAGAACTTCCCCGTGCCGCTCGGCAACGTCGTCGGCGGCGGGGAACACGCCAAGGAGGCGACCCACATCCAGGAGTTCCTCGCCGCGCCGGTCGGCGCGCCGAGCGTCTCCGAGGCCGTCTTCGCGAACGCCGCGGTCCACGCGGCGGTCGCGGACGTGCTCGACGAGCGCGGCGTCCCGGCGGCGAAGGGCGACGAGGGCGCGTGGGCCCCGCCGATCTCGGACGCCGAGGCGTTCGAGGTCGTCGACGAGGCGGTCGAGACGGTCGCCGAGGAGGTCGGCTTCGAGATCCGCTTCGGGCTCGACATGGCCGCGGCCGAGCTGTACGACGACGACCGGGAGGCGTACGTCTACGGCGAGGAGACGAAGTCGACCGACGAGCAGATCGAGTACGTCGCTGGCCTCGTCGAGGAGTACGACCTCGCGTACGTCGAGGACCCGCTCGACGAGAACGACTACGAGGCGTTCGCGGAGCTCACCGAGCGCGTGGGCGACCGGACGCTGATCTGCGGCGACGACCTCTTCGTCACCAACGTCGAGCGGCTCCGCGAGGGGATCGACGTCGGCGCTGGAAACAGCATCCTGATCAAGCCGAACCAGATCGGGACGCTCTCGGACGCGTTCGACGCGGTCGAGCTCGCGACCCGGAACGGGATGGAGAGCGTCATCTCCCACCGCTCGGGCGAGACCGAGGACGCGACCATCGCACACCTCGCCGTGGCGACCGACGCCGCCTACATCAAGACGGGCACGGTCGGCGGCGAGCGAACCGCCAAGCTGAACGAACTGGTCCGCATCGCGGACGACGCGGTATGACGGACACCCACACGCATGAGTGAAGACAACGACGCGGTCGAACTCGACGAGGACGCCGAGACCGAGGCGGTCGACGCGGACGTCGAGGAGGAGGCCGACACGACCGAGGAATCGACCGCCGACGCGGGTGCCGAGGAGGCCTCCGCCGACGCCGGAACGGACGAGACGACCGCCGCGGACGACGTCGGGGCGGCCGAGGACGACGAGGCGGACCTCGAGGAGGAGGACGCCTCGCCGTTCGACGACGACGTCATGCCCGACGACGACGTCGACCTGCTCATCCCCGTCGAGGACTACCTCTCCGCCGGGGTCCACATCGGGACCCAACAGAAGACGAAGGACATGGAGCGGTTCATCCACCGCGTCCGCGACGACGGGCTCTACGTGCTCGACGTGAGCGAGACGGACGGCCGGATCCGCACGGCGGCCGACTTCCTCGCGAACTACGACCCCGAGCAGATCCTCGTCACCTCCTCGCGGCAGTACGGCCGGTTCCCGGCCGAGAAGTTCGCCGACGCGGTCGGCGCCCGCGCCCGGACCGGCCGGTTCATCCCCGGCACGCTGACGAACCCCGACTACGCCGGCTACATCGAGCCGGACGTCGTCGTGGTGACCGACCCGATCGGCGACGCACAGGCCGTCAAGGAGGCCATCACCGTCGGCATTCCCGTGATCGCGATGTGTGACTCCAACAACCAGCTGTCGAACGTCGACCTCGTCATCCCGACGAACAACAAGGGTCGACGCGCGCTGTCGGTCGTCTACTGGCTGCTCGCCAACGAGACGCTCGACCGCCGCGGCGCGGACACCGTCTTCGCCCTCGAGGACTTCGAGGACGAGCTGTAAGCCGGTCGTTCGATCCCGAGCCCGACTCGACTTTTCTCGCCCCGACGAGCATCCAGTCGCCGAGCGACGCGTCCGCCGTCGCGCTCGGGGTCACTCACCCTCTGGCTTCGCGCCCGCGTCCGTCGCCTCGAGCGTCCAGCGCGACTCGATCTCCCGGTTGGCCATCACGATCCGGTCGCCGGCGTCCGTGTCGATGCGGGTCTTCCGGAGCTCGATGGCGGCGACGGTGCCGGTCACGCCCTTCGCCTCCACGCGGTGGCCGGGATCGAAGTCCGGATCCTTCAGGAGGTAGATCCCGGCCACGGTGTCCTCGATCATCTCGGAGAGCGCGTAGGAGACGCCAAGCGCGACGAAGCCGACGGCGGTGCCCAGGCTTGCCGCGACGTCGCCCATCCCGACGACCTTCAGGAAGGTGAGCGCGACGCCGAACCACAGGAACACCGCGATCACGGTGACGAGGAGATCGCCGACGAGTTCGCGGTCGCCGGCGTAGAGTCGGTCGATCGATCGGTGGACGACCGCGAGGACGACTCGGACGGTCGCGTACGCCAGAGAGAGAAAGACCAGCCCCGAGAGCGCGCGTGGCACCGCGGTGACGACCGCGTCGAGGAACTCCGAGAGCGACCGGGCGACGAGCGACGAGGGGCGACTCATGACCCAGGGACGGGACCCCGGCGTGAAAAGGTGCGGGGGCGATCGTGCGCCGCGGGCGCGCGCGTCCGCTACACGCTCCCGATCGTCTCCTCGACGCGGTCCCACGCCACGGGCGGGTCGAACGCGTCGAGATCCGCGACGACGGCCTCGATCCGCTCGTCGACCCGGTCGTCGGACGTCGCCGCGCGTCGGTCCTCGAGCGTCGCGGCCAGCGCCGCCAGCTTCCGGTCCGCCCCGTCGACGCGATCGTGGAGCTCCTCGGGGAACGACGCGTCCTCGCGTTCGGCCCACTCGTCGAGGTCGGCCGCCTCCGCCCGGAGGTCGGCCACGACCAGACCGAGCACCTCGGCCTGAACGACCGCGTCGAACAGGCGGTCCGGGGACGGCTCGTCGGCGTCGAGGTCGCGCACGGTCGTCGACAGCGAGTCGAGCGACTCCTCGGCGTCGGCGAGGTCCGTCTCGAACCCCCGGCGGCGGCGGTCGGCCGACCCGACCCACGCCTCGAACCGCTCCAGCTCCGTGGCGAGGTCGTCGGCGACGCGCACGAGCCGCTGGGCTTCCGCGGCCGTCTCGCGCAGGTCGACCGCCGACGCGTGGATCCCCTCGGGCGTGTCGGGGGGATCGCCCGCCTCCCCGAGCGCCGCGCCCAGGTCGTCCCGGCGATCCCGGAGGTCCGAGAGGCGGTCCGCGAACCGTTCGAGGCGGACGGAGACGGCGTCGAGGTCGGGCGCGTCGTCGGCCGCGGCGCTCGCGTCCTCGTAGGCGCGCGAGGCGAGGTCGATGCGCGTTTCGGTGGTGGCGAGTATCTGGGAGACGTCGGAGACGGTCGACTCGATCGCCTCGGCGGCGACGATCCCGTCGTCGACGAACGGGTCGAGCGCCCGGCGGATCGCGTCCGGGTCCTCGTCGGTGCGATCCGCCACCGCCTCGACGAGGTCGTCGACGGGGATCCGGACGCCTTCGGAGTCGGACTCTGTCACGGGACCGGCTTCTCGGCCGGGGGGTGTATACCTTCCGTCAGAGCCGGGGCTTACCGAACAGTTCTCGAAATAGTGGTACGTTCGTCTATATAGACTACGGGTCTCTACCCGGCGTACGTAGCGGTACGACCGGACTCGAGCGGTTCCGGAGCCAAATATATCAAAAATATAAACCAGTTTAATAAGGCGGTCGGATCGTTCGGGTGATGTCTGACCGAAACTCGGTCGAGGGCGGGGTATCACGGCGGAAGGCGCTGATCACTGCCGGCGCGCTCGGAACGGCGGGATTGGCCGGCTGTAGCGGCGGAAACAGCAGTTCGGGGGACGACGGCTCCGGCGGCGACGGGAGCTCGGGGGACGACGGCTCCAGCGGCGACGGGAGCTCGGGGGACGGCAGCTCCGGCGACGGCGGCGACGGGAGTCCGGCGCTGCTGACCGCCGAGGGCTCCTCCACGGTGTACCCGATCTCCAACACGGGGAGCTCCTACTGGAACGCCAACGCGCCGCCGAGCGACGGCGAGTACTGGGGGGAAAACGACGAGACGTCCGTCCCCGGCTGGGACGAGATCGACACCGACATGCACCTCGCGGACTACTTCGCGAGCCAGTTCGGGTTCGAGACGACCGGGCAGCGGTCGGACCCGCCGTACAACACGACGGTCAGCCTGAGCCACTCCGGAACGGGCTGTGAGGCGGTCCGCGACGAGCTCGTCGACATCGGGAACTCCTCGGGGCCGATCACGGCCGAGCTCGGGCTCAGCGAGTCGGAGGCGGAGGAGATGTTCGTTGACCACGTCGTCGGCCGGGACGGGCAGCCGGTCGTCGTCAGCAGCGACATCTACGACGCCGGCGTCACGGAACTCACCGGCGAGCAGGTCCGTCAGATCTACCAGGACGAGGTGACGAACTGGTCGGAGCTCGGCGGCCCGGACCAGGAGATCTACGTCATCGGCCGCGCCGAGGGCTCCGGAACCGACACCTCGTTCCGGCTGAACATGCTCGGCGGCGCCGACGCCTCGATGTCCGGCGTCGACACCCGGTTCGGCCAGAACCAGCAGGTCGCCGAGGCGGTCGCCAACAACGACGGCGCCATCGCCTACATGGCGCTGGCGTTCACGAGCGACCAGGTCCAGCCGATCGCGATCGACTTCGACGGGACGGTGTATCGACCCGACCGCGACGCCGAGAACACGATCTTCGACAGCGAGTACCCGCTCAACCGCGACCTCCACATGTACACGCGGATCACGGAGGAGACGTCGAGCGGGACGGACCGTCGCGAGGGTGCGTTCCTCAACATGTTCCTCGGCACGTTCGGCCAGACCGTCTTCGTCGAGGACAACAACTACATCCCGCTGCCGACGGCCGACATCGAGGCCGAGCGCGAGAAGCTGCCGGACCCGGCGTAACCGCCGAGCGACCTCGCGGGAGTCGCGACTGCGCAGTCCCGCGGCTTTATTCACAATCATGGATCCATCAATCGATACGGGTGCCGGCGTTGCGGGCGCGGTGACCCGGTGGCGTCGAACGGCACGCGATCACCTCGAGACCACGCCCCCCGCGGCCACGATCACGATCGCCTCGATAGTCGTGTCGCTCGCGGCGACCCTCGTCGGGTTCCTCGTCACGTCCCCGTACACGGTCGTCCCGTTCCTCGGCTTCCTGCTCGCGTCGGGATACGGGTGGGTTCGGTTCCAGGGGCTGACCGCGAGGACCGTGACCTTCCTGATGACCGTCTCGACCGTCCTCATCCTCTGTTTCATCACGGTGTTCATCTTCCTCGAGTCGATCCCCGTGCTCCGCTACGAGTCGGTGACGGTGCTCGGCGTCTCGGTGCCGGGGCTCCGGCTGTTCACCCAGACCCGCTGGGACGCGGTCGCGGCTCCCATCCGGTACTCGATGGTGCCGATGATCCACGGGACGGTGATGGTGACGGCGATCGCGACGCTCGTCTCCGCGCCGCTCGGGATCGCCGCGGCGCTGTTCCTCTCCGAGATCGCGCCGGCGGTCGTCCGCGAGGTCGTGAAGCCGGGCGTCGAGATCCTCGCCGGCATTCCCTCGATCGTCTACGGCTTCATCGGCTTCACCATCCTGAGCCCGTGGGCGTCGACGCAGTTCCGGACCACCGGCCAGGGGTCGTACCTCTTCGTCGGGATCGTCGTCGGCCTGATGGCGCTCCCGACAGTCGTCTCCGTCGCCGAGGACGCGCTGAGCAGCGTCCCCGAGTCGATGAAGAGCGGATCGCTCGCGATGGGCACGACCGACTGGCAGACGATGACGTCGATCACGATCCCGGCCGCCTTCTCCGGCGTCTCGGCCGCCGTCCTGCTCGGCGTCGGCCGCGCGATCGGCGAGACGATGGCCGCGACCGTGATGCTTCGCGGGGTTCCTCGGCTCACCGAGCCGCTGTACAACGTGTTCTACGGCCAGGAGACGCTCACCTCGCTCATCGCGAACAACTACGGGAACGCGAACGGGCTCCAGATGGACGCGCTGTTCGTCGCGGGCGTCATCCTCTTCATCACGGTGCTGTGTATCTCCGTCGGGTCCCAGTACGTCGAGTGGCGAATGCAAAAGAAGCTCGGGGGTGAGATCTGATGGCCGGCGCGGCCGAGACGGCGCTGGTCCGCGAGGACACGACGGGGACCGAGGCCGTCGCTGGCGTCGCGATCGCGCTCGCGGTGCTGCTCTTCGCGTTCGACGTCGGGGTGCTGTTCGACGTCGTCTCGATCGACGGAACGATCGCCGGGATCCCGACCGTCGCCCTGCTCGGCGGGCTGCTCGTCCTCCTCGGGGGCGCGGTCGTCTCCTTCGGCGTCGGGTCGTTCCTCGGGTACGTCGAGACCGAGCCGAGCCCGGACGCCGGCCTCGTCGCCGCCGCCGTCTTCACCCTCGTCTGGTTCGGACTCGGCGGAGCGGCGGCGCAGGCGGTCGCCGGCGGCTCCCTCCTCTGGCTCCCGGCGGCCGCCGCGACCGGCGGGCTCGCCTTCGCGGTGGCGGTCCTGACCCGAGAGGACCTGGGCTCGACGCTGCCGGCGGGCGCGGTGGCGATCGTCGTCGGGGTCGTCTACCTGACCGGGACCATCGGCCCGGCGTGGGCGTGGAACCTCGGGTTCGAACAGCAGGCGTCGATCACGGCTCCCTTCCTCGTTCCCGTCGCGACGGCGGGGTGCGCGCTGCTCGCCGGGTGGGCGGCCGCGAAGGCGTACGGCGGGTTCGGCGCCCGCGGCCGCCGGATGGGCGCGTACCTCCTCGTGTACACGAACGCGGGCGCGATCATCTCGGTGCTGTTCGTGCTGATCGCCTTCACCGCGTTCCGAGGGATTCCGGGGCTGTTGAACGGCGCGGCGGTCGGTCCCGGCGTCGGCCCGTCCGTCTCGGTACTCGGCGTCGGCGTCGCGCTTCCGGTGTCGGTGCCGTTCGTGACGAACGGCGTCGGCCTGCTGAACGACTTCCAGGGCGTCTTCCCGGCGATCGTCGGCACGATCTGGCTCGTCGTCGGGGCGGTCGCGTTCGCGGTTCCGCTCGGCGTCGGCGCGGCGGTGTTCCTGACCGAGTACGCCGAACGCGGCCGACTGACGCAGGCCGTCGAGGTCGCGACCAACGGGCTCTGGAGCACGCCGAGCATCGTCTTCGGACTGTTCGGCTTCACCTTCCTCGTTCCGCGGTTCGCGGGGAACAAGTCGCTGCTCTCCGGCATGCTGACGCTCGGGTTCATGCTCCTGCCGCTCGTGTTGATCACCAGCCGGGAGGCGCTGCTGTCCGTGCCCGACGAGTACCGGGACGCCAGCGCGGCCCTCGGCGTCACGAAGTGGCAGACGATCCGCAGCGTGGTCGTGCCGGCCGCGCTCCCCGGCGTCGTCACGGGAGTCATCCTCGGCGTCGGCCGGATCGCCGGCGAGACCGCGCCGATCCTGTTGACGATGACCGGCGGGACGTTCGTCTCGAGGGACCGGGCCGCGGACGTCATCGGCGGCTTCGCGTTCACGGCCCAGCCGCCGTTCGTGACGAACCCGGAGCTGTTACAGGCGACGACGGCGCTGCCCTTCCAGCTCTACGCGCTCATCACCGCCGGCGTCGGCCTCGGCGACAACGTCTCGAACCCGACCGAGTTCCAGTGGGCGACAGCGTTCGTTCTGCTGCTCGTCGTGCTGTCCTTCTACGCGATCGGCATCGGTACGCGGTACTACTTCCGGAGGCAACTTCGACATGAGTGACATCACCCAGACCACGGAGGCGGACAGCGCGGACACGACCGAGACGGCCGACGCGGCGTCGACCGGCGTCGACGGCCCCTCCGCGACGGGTCGCTCGTCGACGGAGACGACCGCGGGCGAGACGGACGAGCACGTCCGCGAGGAGTGGCGCGAGTACGCGTTCGAGGGCGACGCGAAGTTCGCCGTCGAGGATCTCGACGTGTACTACGGCGACGACCACGCGCTGAACGGCGTCTCGATCGAGATCCCCGAACGGAGCGTCACCGCGCTCATCGGCCCGTCCGGCTGCGGGAAGTCGACGTTCCTCCGGTGTCTCAACCGGATGAACGACCGGATCAAGAGCGCCCGCGTCGACGGCTCCGTCCGGATCGACGGCGAGGAGATCTACCAGGACGGCGTCAACCTCGTCGAACTCCGCAAGCGGGTCGGCATGGTGTTCCAGTCGCCGAACCCCTTCCCGAAATCGATCCGCGAGAACATCGCGTACGGCCCGGAGAAACACGGCGACATCGACACCGGCCTCCTGGCGCGGCTCCTGAACCGGAGCGACGCGGACGAGCGCGACCGGCTCGTGGAGCGGTGTCTCCGCGACGCGGCGCTGTGGGAGGAGGTCTCCGACCGGCTCGACGACAACGCGCTCGGGCTCTCCGGCGGGCAACAACAGCGGCTGTGTATCGCGCGCTGTCTCTCCGTCGACCCCGAGGTGATCCTGATGGACGAGCCGGCGTCCGCGCTCGACCCGATCGCCACCGCGAAGATCGAGGACCTGATCGACGACCTCGCCGAGGAGTACACGGTCGTCATCGTCACGCACAACATGCAACAGGCCGCGCGCATCTCGGATCAGACCGCGGTCTTCCTCACCGGTGGCGAGCTCGTCGAGTACGGCGAGACCGACCAGGTGTTCGAGAACCCACACAGCGAACGCGTGGAGGACTACATCACCGGCAAGTTCGGGTGATCATGCCCAGAGAACGCTATCAGGAGTCGCTCGAGGAGCTCCGGGCCGACGTGCTCGCGATGGGCGAGACGGTGACCGGGCGGCTCGACGAGAGCCTCGAGGCCGTCGAGCGGCACGACGAGTCGCTGGCGCGGGCGGTCATCGACGGCGACGAGGAGGTGAACGAGACGTACCTGCGGCTGGAGGACCGCTGTGTCGACCTGTTCGCGCTCCAGCAGCCGGTCGCCGGCGACCTGCGCTTCGTCACCGCCTCGTTCAAGGTCATCACCGACCTCGAGCGGGTCGGCGACCTCGCCGTCAATCTCGCCCAGTACGTGCGCGGAGCGACGCGAACCGTGGCCCCGGACGCCGAGATCGACGAGATCGCCCGGCTGGCACGCTCGCTTCTCGACCGGAGCCTCTCCGCGTACGAGACGGGGAACGCCGACGCGTGTCGGGCCGTGGCCGACGACGACGACGAGATCGACGCGCTCTGTGAGCGGGCCAGCCAGACGGTTACCCGCGACCTGATCGGGGGATCCGCCGGCGACGCGTGGGACGTCGAGCGGCTGTTGGACGACGTCTCTCGGGTGCTGTTGACGATCCGTGACTTGGAACGGGTGGCGGACCACGCCGTGAACATCGCGGCGCGGACGCTGTTCATGATCGAGAACGACCCCGAGCTGATCTACTGAACGATGGAAACGCGCAAGATACAGACCGTCGGAAACGGGACGTACACGGTGTCGCTGCCGAAGGAGTGGGCCGAGTCGCGCGGCGTCTCCGCCGGCGACGCCGTGACGCTCCACGAACACGTCGACGGCGTCCTGGCGATCCAGGAGGGCGAGGGCGGCGACGACACCGCGCCGATCACCGTCCGGGTCGAGTCCTCGGACCCGGAGACGATCGAGCGCACGCTGCGGGCGGCGTACGCGGCCGGCTCGCGGGAGGTCGTCCTCGAGCCGGAGGGCGGCCTCACGGCGGAACGGCGGCGCACGATCGATCGGGTCGCTCGCGGCCGGATCGGCATGTCGGTCGTCACGGAGTCCGAGACCGCCGCGACGGTGCGGATCCTCCTCGACCCCGAGGAGGTGTCCGTCGGCCAGTCGCTCCGGCAGCTCTCCTTCGTCGTGCGATCGATACATCGGGACGCGGTCGACGCCCTGGCGGACCGGGCGGCCTCCAAGGAGCCGGCGACGTTCGACTCGCGGGGGGAGCAGGCCGACCGACTCTCGGCGATGATCGAGCGGTCCGCCGTCCGCGGAGCGGCGGACCTGGCGGAGATCGACGCGCTCGGGTCGACCCGGTCGGAGCTGTTCGAGTCGTGGACCGCGATGCGGGAGTTGCGGCGCGTTCACGAGGCCGCGGCGGCGATCGGGGCCGCCGCGGGACGGCTGGACGCGCCGCCGGCCGAGGCCCGAACGGAGTCGTGTCGCGCGATCGGGCGTGCGGCCCGCGAGGCCGTCTCCGAGGGGGTCGCCGCCGTCCTCGGCGACGGCGACGTCGACGCCGCCCGGAGCGCGCTCGACGCCCGTGACCGGGCGCGCCGGCGGATCGAGGCGTTCGACCGGGAGCTGTCGGCGGGAGACGCCGACGCGTCCGAGCTGCGGCACGTCTCGCGGGAGCTCGGGCGGACCGCGGAGCGCGGCGCCGACGTCGCCGCGCTCGCGCTCCGTCGGGCGATCCGACGCGGAGAGACGGTGGCCGACCGGGAGCCGGAGCGCGGACCGGCGGAGTCTCCGAGCCGGTAGCGACGCCGTCGAGGGGACCGATCGCTCCGCTCCCGACCGTTCGCGCGTACTCGGTAAACGCAACGCCTGTAACCCCTCGGGGAGAGGTGGGTCGTATGACCGTCTGTGAAGCGCCGGGGAAGGTGTATCTCTTCGGCGAACACGCCGTCGTCTACGGCGAGCCCGCGGTGCCGGCGGCGATAGAGCGCCGCGCTCGAGTGACCGCCGAACCCCGCGAGGACGACCACGTCCGGGTCACCGCCACGGACCTCTCGCTCGACGGATTCACCGTCGAGTACGCCGGCGGGACCGGCGACCGCCCCGACATCGACGCGCCCGCCCCGCTCGTCGAGGCCGCGATGGGCTACGTCGACGCCGCGGTCCGGCAGGCCCGATCGGCGGCCGACGCGCCCGACGCCGGCTTCGACATCACCGTCGAGAGCGAGATCCCGTTGGGTGCGGGGCTCGGTTCGTCGGCCGCCGTCGTCGTCGCGGGGATCGACGCGGCCACTCGCGCGCTCGGCGAGCCGCTCGACCGCGAGGAACTGGCGGACCGCGCCTACCGCGCCGAGTTCGAGGTCCAGGAGGGCCAGGCGTCGCGTGCGGACACGTACTGCTCGACGATGGGCGGTGCGGTACGGGTCGAGGGCGACGACTGCGAGCCGATCGACGCCCCCAACCTCCCGTTCGTGATCGGGTTCGACGGCGGCGCGGGCGACACCGGCGAGCTCGTCGCCGGCGTGCGACGGCTCCGCGAGGAGTACCGGTTCGCGGCCGACACGGTTCGGGCGATCGGCGACATCGTGCGCGACGGCGAGGAGCTGCTGGCCGAGGCGGTCCCCGAGGCCGACCCCTCCCGCGAGCTGCTCGCGGAGCTCGGCGACCTGATGAACTTCAACCACGGGCTGTTGGCCGCGCTCGGCGTCTCGGCGCGCTCGCTCGACGCGATGGTGTGGGCCGCGCGGGACGCGGGCGCCCACGGCGCGAAGCTCACCGGGGCCGGCGGCGGCGGCTGTATCGTCGCGCTCGACCCCGGCGCGGAGACGCCGACCGCGCTCTCGTTCACGCAGGGGTGCGAGGAGGCGTTCCGCGCCGAACTGGCCACCGAGGGCGTCCGGGTGGTGGAGCCGTGACCGCCGGGACTCCGGCCGGCCGGTCGGCGGACCCGCCCGTCGTGCTCAAGCTCGGCGGGAGCGTGATCACGGAGAAGGACCGGCCCGAGACCGTCGACGAGGCGGCGCTGGCGGCCGCCTGCGACGCGGTCGCCGGCGCGATCGCGGCCGGCGCGGTCGCCCGGCTCGTCGTCGTCCACGGCGGCGGGAGCTTCGGACACCACCACGCCAGCGCGCACGGGATCTCGACGACCGAGGGAACCCACGACGCCGACGCGGCCATGGACGTTCACGGCGCGATGGCGCGGCTCAACCGGGCCGTCCTCGCGGCGCTTCACGACCGCGACGTGCCCGCGGTCCCCGTCCACCCGCTCTCGCTTTCCGCGCGGCCGGCGGGCGTCGACGGCGACCTCGACCTGCCGCGCTCCTCGACGGCGACGCTGCTCGCGGAGGGGTTCGTTCCGGTGCTTCACGGCGACGGGGTCGCGACCGCCGGCGAGGGGGTGACGGTCGTCTCCGGCGACGAGCTGGTCGTCGAGCTCGCCGCGGGGCTCGGCGCCGAGCGCGTGGGCGTCTGCTCGACCGTCCCCGGCGTCCTCGACGAGGAGGGGGCGGTGATCGAGCGGATCGACTCCTTCGAGGCGGTCGCCGACGCGCTCGGCGCGAGCGACGCGACCGACGTTTCGGGGGGAATGGCGGCGAAGGTCAGGGAACTGCTCGAACTCGACGCGCCCGCCTCCGTCTTCGGCCCGGAGGGGCTGGAGGCGTTCCTGCGCGGGGACGCGCCGGGGACGCGGATCGACTGACGCGTCTCGACCCCTCGGGCCCCCTCAGTCGTCCGTCTCCGATATCGGCTCCGCCCCGCGAACGATACACACGTGTCCCCCGTCGGTCGTGTGTGTCAGGACCAGGCGTTCGCGGATCAGTCGACCGTCCTCGTCGCGGGCGGTGGCCTCCCCGGTCCAGTGGCCCTCCTCCGTCACGATCGGGAGGATCTCGTCGGTGAACCGCGCGATCTCGTCGTCGGGGTAGAACGTCTCCCAGTGGCGGCCGACGACCGCCTCGGGGGACCGGCCGTACACCGAGGCGTACGCCTCGTTGGCGAACAGGTATCGCCCGTCGGCACCGAGGATCCCGATCGGCTCGTTGGCGGCCTCCAGCGCCGCGATGCTCCGTTCGACCTGCCGCATGAGCCGGCTCCTGTCGACCGCGTTCCGGAGGCGGTTGACGAGCACCTCGAACTGGTCGCTGCCGCCGTGCTTCTGGAGGTAGTCGGTGACGCCCGCGGAGATTGCCTCGCTCGCGACCTCCTCCGATCCCTTGCCGGTGAACAGCACGAACGGGAGCTCCGGGTCGTCCTCGCGGACCCACTCGAGGAGGTCGATCCCGGTGCCGTCGGGCAGGTCGTAATCACAGACGACGGCGTCGAAGTCGGACTCCCGGTACCGGGCTCGTCCCTCCTCGATCGTGGCGACGGCCTCGTGGTCGATCGTCGGCGCGAGCCGGTCGAGGTACGTCGCGGTGAGATCGGCGAAGGCGGCGTCGTCCTCGACGTGAAGCAGCCGGATCGGGGCGCTCGACTCCGAGCCGTCGTGCATACGAAACCGGTATCTCCGCGTGGCATAAGCCCTTCGACGCTCGAACCGACCGCCGTACCGAACCCTTATTCGCGCCACTACCTTCCTCCCGGACATGAACGAAGCGGACGTCAGGACGCGGCTACGGGAGGTGACCGATCCCGACCTCGGCGACGACGTGGTCTCGCTCGGGTTGGTGAACGGGGTCGACCTCGACGAGGCGGAGGGAACGGTCCACGTCTCGCTCGCGCTCGGCGCCCCGTTCTCGCCGCACGAGTCGGCGATCGCCGACGACGTGCGGGCGGCGCTCGCGGACACCGGCCTCGACGTGGAGCTGTCGGCGTCGATCCCCGACGACCTCTCGACGGCCGAGCAGGTGTTGCCCGACGTCGAGAACGTGATCGCGGTCGCCTCCGGCAAGGGCGGCGTCGGGAAGTCGACGGTGGCGGTGAACCTCGCCGCCGGGCTCTCCGAACTCGGCGCGCGGGTCGGCCTCTTCGACGCGGACGTGTACGGCCCGAACGTCCCGCGGATGGTCGCGGCCGAGGAGCGCCCGCGGACCGACGGCGAGACGATCGTGCCCCCGGAGCGATACGGGGTGAAGCTCATGAGCATGGACTTCCTCACCGGCGAGGACGACCCCGTGATCTGGCGCGGCCCCATGGTCCACAAGATCATCACCCAGCTCGTCGAGGACGTCGAGTGGGGCGAGCTCGACTACCTCGTGATGGACCTGCCGCCGGGCACCGGCGACACCCAGCTCACGATCCTCCAGACGCTGCCGCTCACCGGCGCGGTGATCGTCACGACGCCGCAGGACGTGGCGCTCGACGACGCGGTGAAGGGGCTCCGGATGTTCGGCAAACACGACACGAACGTCCTCGGGATCGCGGAGAACATGGCCGGGTTCCGGTGTCCGGACTGCGGCGGCTTCCACGAGATCTTCGGCTCCGGCGGCGGGAAGGCGCTCGCGGCCGATCACGACCTCCCGTTCCTCGGCGGGATCCCGCTCGATCCGGCCGTGCGAACCGGCGGGGACGACGGCGCGCCGGTCGTGCTCGGGGAGGGCGACACCGCGGACGCGTTCCGGGTGCTCGTCGAGAACGTCGCGAACAACGCCGGCGTCGTCCGACGCCGCGAGGCCAGCGAGGGACGATGACCGGGGGCGAGGAACGGGAGGAACGCCGGAACGATCCTGGCGACGACGGCGAGACGCCCGCGGACCCGCTCGAGGCCGCCGGGGTCGACCCGGTCGTGCCGGAGTCGGCGACCGACGCGGCGGGCGAGGCGTTCGCGGACGACGCCGAGGTCCGGGAGTTCCTCCGGGAGGTCGCCGACGACGTGCGGGGCGACAGCTCCGAGAGCAAGCAGCTCTCGGCGGTGTTGTACCGCGTGTCGGACCTGTACGATCCCGACGAGTCGACCTCGCCGGAGGAGATCTACCTCAACGTCCGCCACATCATGCGGATCAAAGAACAGGGCGGGATCGAGCGGTAGACGCGGGGGACGAGAGCCAGGGCAGGGATTTGAACCCCGGAAGTCTCGATTACAAGTCGAGTGCATGAACCACCCATGCTCCCCTGGCGCGGCCGGACGTTCTCGGCGCTCGTATGAGTGCGTGTCGCTTTCGGCGAACCTCCCGAGTCGGTCTCCGGGACGACTCACGTCTCCTCGTCAAGCTCCTTGCGGAGTTCGACCCGGTGGAGATCGTACCCGTGATCGGCGTAGAACGACCGCGCCCGCTCGTTGTCCGCGAGCGCCTCCAACGCGACCGCGTCCGCGCCCGCCTCCGCCAGCTCGCGTTCCGCCGCCGCGAGCAGCGCCGACCCGATCCCCTCGCCGCGGCGATCCGCCGACACGAACAGGTTGCTCACGACCCCCCGCGTACAGTCGCGCTCGTAGCCGTCGCGCTCGATCGAGAACGCCACGAAGCCGACGACCGTCTCCGCCGGGGCGGCCGTCCCGTCCCCGTCCCGCGCCACGAGGAGCTCGCCGGTGACGACGCTCCGGGCGATCCACTCCCTGACCGCCTCCCGGTTCGCCGACGCGAGCAGGGTCGAGCCGTGCCGCCGCTGGCCGCGGGCGAGCGTCACCCAGCGGTCGGCGATCGCGTCGACGTCGTCGACGGTCGCCGCGACGATCCGCGGTTCGTCGGGTTCCGACACGGCTCGCCGTAGTACTCCGCCGCGTTTGAGCCTGCCGCCCGATCGCCCCGGCTCAGACCTCCCGGCAGTTCGGACAGATCGCCTGTCCGTTCGCGTCCGCGAGATCCGGTACGAGCGCGCCACACACCTCACAGACGCCCTGCGTCGGGACGCCTCCGGCGTCCGTCGAGGACGCGGTCCGAGCCCGTTCGGAGCCCCGCGCCGCGTCGGCGGTCCCCGACCGCGTCGTCTCGAGACGCGCGCCGTTCCGCACGTCGGCGGCGGCCGTCGGCTCCTCGGGGGGATCCTCCTCCCGCGCCGCGCCCGCGGCGAGCGAGTCGCGCGCGGTGACGACCCCGACCGCCTCGCCGTCGGCGGCGACGACGACGCGGTCGACCCCCTCCGCGACCAGCCGCTCCTCGACGGCCCGCAGCCCGTCGTCGGGCGCGACCGTCGGCAGCGGCGGCCGCATCACCGAGCCCACGGTCGCGTCGTCGGCGTCGTCCTCGAGGACCGCCGCGAGCGCGTCCCGCGCGGCGAGCCGGCCGACCGCCTCCCCGCCGCGGAGGACGACCAGACAGTCGGTTCCCTCCTCGACCAACAGGGCGGCCGCGTCGGCGAGCGGGTCCGACTCGCTGACCCCGAGGAACTCCCGATGCATCACGTCACGGACCGTGGTATCTATGCGCATACTTTCGGATCGGCGGCGACCGGCTAAAAACTGCCCCCGGTACCGTTATCACGCCTCCGGGCGTAGACCACCCTTCGGTGGGCGATCCGGGTCGACTCGGGACGATCCGGGGCGACTCGGGGCGGGTCGGTCCGGAGTTCGGAGCGCGGCGCGAAGGGGAGCCTTGAAACGCCCCGGCGCCGGAACCTGGGTATGACCATCCCCTCGTTCGTGATCGGGATCGCGGGAGGGACCGGCGCGGGGAAGACGACGGTCTCCCGGCTCGTCACGCAGAACCTCGGCGACGACGTCACGCGGATCCCGCTCGACAACTACTACGAGGACCGCTCGGAGCTCTCCGTCGAGGAGCGCCGGGAGGTCAACTACGACCACCCCTCCGCCTTCGAGTGGGACCTCCTGCGCGAGCACCTCGAGACGCTGTTGGAGGGCCGGCCGGTCGAGATGCCCCAGTACGACTTCGAGGTCCACAACCGGAAGGACGAGCGGATCACCGTCGAGCCGACCGACGTCATCGTGCTCGAGGGGATCCTCGCGCTCCACGACGAGCGGATAAACGGGATGATGGACCTCCGGCTGTACGTCGAGACGGACGCCGACGTGCGGATCCTCCGGCGGATCCGCCGCGACGTGCTCGAGCGCGGCCGCGACCTGGAGGGCGTCATCGACCAGTACCTCTCGACGGTGAAGCCGATGCACGAGCGGTTCATCGAGCCGACGAAGGGCCACGCCGACCTGATCATCCCGGAGGGGGCGAACAGCGTGGCGGTCAACCTGATCGAGGAGAAGCTCCACGCCGAGATCGAGGGGAACGCCGTGCGCAACTGGGAGCGCGGGAGCCTGGAGCGCGAGCTCGCCGAGAAGCGGTCGCCGGACCTCGACGCGGAGAACTGAGACGGCCGGCCGGCGCGTGTCACACCCGCGATCGGCGACGGGTCAGCCGAGGCGTACGTCCGGATCAGCCGAGCCGCTCGTCGAGGATCAGCCGGGTCTTCGTGGACTTGACGTCGTCCAGCTCGCGCGCCTGCGTGATGAGCTCGTTGACGGCGCGGGTGTCCACCGCGTCGACGACGAGGACGATGTCGTCCTCGCCGGAGACCTGCCAGACGAAGTCGACCTCCTCCCACTCCACCATGCGCTCGCCGACCGCCGCGGTGTCGACGTTCATCTCCACGGAGATCTCGATCATCGCCTTCACGTTGCCGGTCCGGGTGGTCACCGTGAACCGCTCGATGATGCCCTCCTCGGTCAGTCGGTCGACGCGGTTTCGGACCGTCCCCTCGGAGGTGCCGACCCGGTCGGCGATCTCGGTGTAGGGAGTTCGCGCGTCCCGTCGAAGGATCGAGAGGATCCGGCGGTCGAGGTCGTCCATACGGCGGGAAGGTCCGGCGACGACTTACCGCTTACGAAGATCGTAACTCGACTTCGAACTCCACAGCGAGATCGACCCGTGAATGCGATGTTCGCAGTCAAGCTCGGTAACCCCCGGAGAGGGGGGAACTTCTCCTACTCGGATGCGGTCAATACAGATGAAGCAGTGGGCGATCGCCCGAGCGGTGGCGCGCCTCCGAGCGCCCAAGGGGCGCGAGGAGTCCGCGAGGGACGCGGCGAGCGGAGCGAGCCGCAGCGAGGCGCTACGCGCCTCTGGCAGCCGGCGGCGAAGCCGCCGGCGACGAGGCTGGGGAGGGGTGAGGTGCGGGGCTGTGCG
>NZ_NHPJ01000027.1 GCF_002252985.1 Halorubrum halodurans
GCCCGCTCACCGCCTCTGAGCTCGACGAGCGGGCCGACGTCTCTAGCCGATCGCGCCGGGACCACCTCGCCGACCTCGTGGAGGTCGAACTCGTCACGGAGACCGAGCGGGGCTACCGCCTCGCCCTCTCCTTCGACGGCATCGACGGCGCTGACGCTGAGCGCTACACCGATGTGTGGCCCGGACTCGTCAGCGATCCGGAGACGTCGCCCTCGGTCCACGTCGCTGCGAAGGCGCTCCGCGTCGGTCGTGACCATCACGGTCCAGGTGATCCCGTCGACGCGCCGGGCTGGCCGTACACCGGCGTCACCGATCCGCCCGACCTTCGCGAACTCTCGACGCCGCGGCCCTACCTCGACCACGTTCTCCCAGCGCTGTGGGCGGTCAGAGAGCGCGAGGAGTACCGCGATGACCATGGTGTTGCTCCCGGTCCGAGCTGCTCCGACCTCGTCGCTGGGCCAGAGCTCGCACAGGCTCCGATCACCAGCCAACCAGCCGCACCTAACCCGTCTACAAGGCGGGTGTAAGAACACCGCGACCTGCTGAAGACAACCGACTTAGAGGCTTATGAAGGCAATTCAGACACAGATCCCCGGGGTGTCCGCGTCGTGAGCGATAACGCGAGCGCGGGCGCGACGGGAACCGACAGCGAAGATGTACAGCACGAGTACGACCAGATGCTCGACACACTCGACGCAGCCATCGAAGAAGCACGTCGGAAGGTCGAGAGCGGACGCGTCTACGACGCCGACAACGAGAAGGTCCGGATCAAGTGGATCCGAGCGCTCTCGTACGCCGTCAACGTGCGCCGCCAGGTCCAGAACGACCGCGACCTCGCCGAGCTCGCCGAGAAGGTGGAGCGCCTCGAGGAAGAGACCGGACTCACGGAGGGAGCATGACGCGACCGTCCAAGCGTGAGATCGAGCGCGCCATCGAGGATCTCAGCGCTGAGAGCATCGATGACGACGACGTCACCGTCGTGTCCGAGGACGCCGAAACTGGTGAGTGGTACGCGGAGCCCGATCTTTCCGGCGAGCCGCTCGATAAGGGTGAGGTGGACCCGGACATCATCTGTCGAGACCACGTCGTCGAAACGCCATGGGAGCCGAGTGAGGATACGGAGGCCAGTCCACCATGACCCGCCGGTCCAAGCGCGAAATCGAACGGTCTCTCGAAGAACTCGACGACCAGGAGAGCGAGGGAGGTCTTCTCCCGGCAGACATGATCTGGTGGACCGACGGCGACGGCAACGTTGTCGGCCGATCCGATGACGACGGGACCGACTTCGACGCATCGAATGACGATCTCCCTGACGATGCTGACCCTGAAGACATCGAACTCCTGGCCGACTTCACTGGAGCACAATCATGACCCGTCGCTCACAACGCGAACTCGAACGTGCTCTCGAAGAGCTCGACATCCAGACCTCTGAGCGGGAAACGACCACCGAGATCGAGGAGCACTGCTCTGAGGACGTCGTCGACTTCGTCTACGGTCTCGCCCGTAACCTGCTCCGGATCTCTTGGCACAACGCGGACGAGGTCGAGAACGAGACGGAGCCAGAGGCGACCCTGAATTACCTCGAGCTCGTCCGTAAGCAGTACGGTATCGGGGCCGACCGGGACGAAGAGGTCTGCCAGCTGCTCCTCGATGCTACCTCTCAGCAGAAGTACTGGGATTCTCGTGATTCGTTCTCTATGGGGCCTGTTCACGTCGCAGCCCACCGTGATCCTGAGACTGAAGACGGCGAGACGCTCGCCGATCTCGTCGATGACGGCCACGAGGAAGAGGCAGCGGAACTGCTTGTGGGTGCGACCTACAACCTTTTCGCCGGAGAGGAGGGCGGTGTGGAGGTGACACTCGCCCCATGACACGCCCATCTAGGCGTGAGCTTGAACGCGCCCTAGAGGCGATTGAAAAGCGGAATCCGGGGGCGGAGGATCCGGTGCGTGAACTCACAGATGACGAGGAGGAGATGTGGTTCAACATGGTCGCTGATGCCCGTGAACAGCTTTCTGAAAGCGAACTAGAACGCTTCGACACCTCGATCGAGGAGCTGAACGAGGCACTGGACGACAACGATCGCGACGTCACGGATTCCGAGGCCTTCAGCGAGTTTATGGACCTCCTGTGTAAGCCTCCTAGCCGGTGAGGCCCCACCGGTGTGACGGACTAGCTATGTGGTTCGAAGGTAGCCTTTTGCCTGTTCATACACTTCTCCTTTTGTCCGAAGCTTCTCTATCTCCGATTCAACCTTCGCGGGGTTCATGCCGACCACCCCAGAGCGGTCTAGGACTTCATCAATCGGGGCTCCTTTCTCATACTCCTTCTCGATGTCTGCGATAAGCCCCTTGACGTTCTTGATCCGCTCGCGTTGCGTCTCGGCAGAACCCGTCTCAGTCACTTCGGCATCGAATTGTCCTGTATCCGGGTCAACACCAATGTCCTTGATAGAGGCCTCAACGAGATCGACCGCCCGCTCGGCGTCTGCGAGCTTGACGGTGTCCGAGAGTCGAATCCGAGCGCTCGCCTCGGAGAGCCGTACTATTGCCTCTAGTTTTCGAGCGCTGACGGGCACGGGAGCGTCCTCATCGGCTCCTTTTGATCGAAGATCGACGTAGAACTCTGTGATATACTCTTCCGCCTCGGGAGTCAACACCGGCTGAATCTCCCGCGCATAGGCGATGTATTTCCGAATGAATTCGGAATCAAGTGGTGCGCCAGCTGACTCCGGAGGCTCCGGATCTTCGCCAGCCTGCCGTTGTTCCCCCGCCCGGTTGACCCCCAAGATGTGCTCTGCTATCTCTGTGTCAGCTTCAGGCTGTGGGGTATCCATGACCGTAAAAACGAGATCAAACAGACTCAACAGCTGAGAGTCAATTGGTAGCTGCTTCCCAAGCGGTTCATACCGGTCAAACCGACCGTCTTTCGGAGCTGCGCCGGCGAGGATCCCAACGCGAGTATCGATTGACTCGTGGATCGATGCTTTTGAGATCGTGATTTGCTGTTGCTCCATTGGCTCCGGCAGCGCACCCATCACGTCACCATCGGCCTTGGAGAGGTTGTCAATCGCAGCAAGACCACGGTCGGCGATTGGTAGTGCTCCTGCTTTGAGTTCCCACGGTCCATCAGTTCCGCCGGTTCGGGCGGCGGCCGCAGTTAACCCCGCTTTCGACGTTTCTGCCCCGTTACTGTACGTTGACCGAGGTGAGAGATTTGCCGCCGATCGGAGAATACGACTGATTCCTACTGCTGGGTCACCTGTGAATAGGACATGGAGTTGCCCACGGATCGACTCTCCCCCATCGATCTCTTTCGGTACCCCGCTGAAGAGTTGAAGAAGAACGGCCAACTTCTCTGTCTCTAAACCGCGAATCGAGGGAGCAATCGAATCCACAAACATTCGATACACGTCCTCTTTGTTACCGACCTCGGTGATCTCTCGGCGGTCCTCGTCTGTCAGCTCGGTCGCTAACTCATCGGTGTGGGTTATCGAGATCCCATCCACGTACAGGTCGAATAAGGGTGTTTTGCGGCTTCCATCTTCCAGCTGCTCAGCTCGGAGAATACCGACTACGGTTACGTGGTCACCTGGTGTGACCTGACCACATACGTCGTCGACTAGGTCAACGTCGATCGACTGGGGTGTTTCGCCGGTCCCGGCACCCGAAGGTGTCGCTTGAATACGAAGCTCTTGGGAGTCGATCATTTCCGACTGGTCAGTATTGAGTTTGAACGGCCCCTGCCGCTCACATCCCTGACACTCGTGAGGGTCCTGATAATCGCCACCACTCTGGGGGATGTACGTCATCGTCCCACAGCGTTGGCACGTAAAAGCGGCTTCGGTGATCCGCGGTCGAACGTCGGTCGCTTTCCGGACTACCCCACAAAAAGAAATCAAACTCCCGACAAGGTCATCGTGGACACGAATCTCACCGATCTCGACGTTCTCGGGTAGCCCCTTGACCCGGACGTGGGCTCGACCGAGGGACACGTCGGCCGGCAGATCGTACAATCGTAACGCCTCCTCCGCGTACTCTCGTATCTGGTCTGGCTTATTCTGGAAATCCTGAGCGAGGTCGTGATCGAAGTGAAAAAGATCGTCGTAGTCGACGTATAGCGATCGCTGGTCGTTTGGGTATCGCTGCGCGAGTTCGCCAATCTCCTCTCGATAGTAATTGCGATAGAACTGGATGAATCGCTCTGTGAGGTCTTGGTTGCTCATGAGGTTAACAGAGGAAGTGATGTAATGAAACCTATGTGACTGTCAATAGTTTTACCACCCGCGTCGGGACTAAGTGCGACACCCGCCGACGAGCGCGTATGTCCACAGCTGTCCCCGTCGCGGAGAAGATCGCGAACCGGCTCGCCGTGGAAGCAGGCCGACTCCAACAGTTCGTCGAGTTCCATCCCGACCCCGGTGTGGACGTTGTCGCGCAGCTCGGCGACGTGGCGCCCGCCGAGCTCGACGCTGGCGACCGGCAGGACATCGCCCGGTGGATCGACGATGTCCGCGAGAAGCCCGATACCGGGGAGATGCCCGGCGCGAGGGTGCGGTTCGACGGCAAGAAGATGGGCTACCAGAGCGACGTATGGTTCGACCACCACCCCGAGATGGAGCGAGAGCCGGAGAGGGCTGACGGTGACTGACGACGATCGCGGCGACGGCGCTGTCGACGCCGGTGTCCCGGACAGCGACCCACGGCACATCGACCCGGCCGGCGACCTCGCCGACGCGGTTGAGAGCGGCGGCTTGGAGCTGGAGCTCGACGAGGACTAGGACGTCGACGAGCTGCGCGAGTTCTTGGAGCGAGCCGAGGCCGGCGAGTTCGGTGCGGAACCCAGCGTCGAGGCAACCGTCCGCATTGTCCGCTCGCTCCTCGAGGACGTCGAAGAGTAGCTCCAAGGAGCAGTACCCTGCGTCGGCGCTGGAGATCGCGCCAGCCGTACGATGGTTAACCAACACTTGCCCGCGACAGCCCACTATTGTTGGTTAAATCTCTCCGACGATGTCTTTGTACCGTTTCTGGACTCCAACGCGGCCATATCTGGCCTCGGAAAGGGTACGTGTCGACCCCAACTACTTCCACGGTCGGGGGTTCCCGCCGCTCGAGGCGGTCTGTAATAGATGTCAGTGGTGACCTTCGTCGAACTCCCACCCTTCGATACCGAGGGTTTCACCGACAGAAGCGATCACCTTCACCCTCCCTTTGGTGTTGCCGTCCGGCCCAGCGACGCTACCGATGCGAGGCGATCCAGTCGGCCGGTTCGCACTCTTCGCAACGAGACGTCCGTACTGGGTGAACTCCCAGCCACCGGCGTTGTCTTCGAGGAGTGCGGGATCGAACTCCCGGCCCGCGAGGTCGTTACAGAGCTTCGTGACCGTACCGGTGTGGGACTCGGTCTTCAGCTCTTTCGCGACCTCCGACGAGCTGAGGGCGGTCTCTGACTCTCTCAGGAGGTCGGTGATGTCCGTCGCGTCGATGGTCTTCCAGACCGTGTCCTCAAGCTGCTCGGCGTGGTCGACGACGACCGGTTCCAGCTTCGCCTTCGTGAGCAGGTTATACTCGGAAACGACTCCCAGAACATCCTCTCGCGTCACGAGTTCAGCGACGTCAACCTCGTCCGCTGGCCCGTACTCCTGCTTGAACAGGGCCATCTGGCCGGCTGAGCCCAGATTGTCGCCCGTTATCAGCGAATCCTCCCGCGGCTCGACGTCGTCGACGAGCCGATCCACGAGGAGGAGGTACACGTCCCATGCCGAGATCGCCTCGACAGCGCCATCGGACCGGTGTCGTTCGAGTGAGTTCGATACTGGGAGGCCCTCGGCACGGAGGATGTCCCGGATGCGCTCTCGGATCTCGCGCTCCGTTCTCTCCCACTTCTCTTTGCCCTCAGCCATGTTGGCCCAGAACTCGCGGCTGTCGTTGTTGTACTCGATGTCGAGATCCCGACGCTTGTCGAAGTACTCCAACAGTTCGGCCATCGGCGTGTCTTCGGGCTCGTTGTTGTGAACCTCTCGAATCGGGCGGTTCTCCATGTAGAACCCCTTCACGAGCCCCCACGCCATCTCTTGAAGGACCCGCTCTCTGTCAAGGCCGCTCTCGGGGATGATCGTCAGGCGGTAGAGCGCGCTCCCTACGTCGCGTGCGAGCTCGGCCGGCGCGGTGGTCGGCCGGTCCGCCCGAGACGGGTTAGAGCCGAGCGTGAACGCGTCAGCGACGTCGCGCGGAGTCGGTTCGTCCTCGGTATCCGCGAATCCATCGACGAGGCGGAAGGTGCTGTCCGGCGTATGCTCCCACTGATCGAACCCGACAAGCGAGAGCCACGCATCCTGCCAGTGCTCTTCGCCAAGATAGCCGTTCTGGTAGAGGAGGCTGATGTCCGTGAGCAGGTGGTCGATCCGGTGACCGAGGTTGTCGACCTTCTTCTGGACGTCACCCTCAAGCTTGCTCTCTCGATAACTTCCTGTCTCGCCGCTGGACAGGTAGGCACGCTGTCGTCCGCTTAGTGCGTACGACGGTGGCCGCTTGTACTCACTGTTGGAGGTCTCGTTCTCCATGGTGTAAATGTTCATTTTCAGATGTATAAAAGTGCCTGCGAACGTACCTTATCAACATGGGTGGCACCCCGCGTCCAACCGATCAAGCGCCGGCACGAGCACCGGCAAACGACGGCGACACCGTCGATGCGGTCGTCGCCGTGTACCAGAACGCGGAAGCCGATTTCACCGCGGCTACAGAGTCGGTCGCGGCCCTTCGAGAGCAGCTTGGCACGCCCGCTCAAGAACCGACCCACCCAGCAGGAGAAGCACCAGACGATTGCGACCGAGTTCAGTAACTACCATGCCACGAACTACCAAGACGTTCGACCTAGAGGAAGAGAAGCGACGGCTCAATGAAGAGCTCGACAAACTCGCTGACCAAGAGGCCGAGGACATCAGAGCTGAGCAGGCCGAGGGCGAGACCCCCACCGGGAAGTTCAGGCGGCAGGAGCGACGCGAAGAGGCGCAGCGCCTCGAGCAGATGCTTGTCGGCGTCGAGTGGGCGCTCGACCCAGACAACGAGGATGACGTCGATCCCATCGACGAGGTGACGCTGGGCGCGCTCAACGCCGCCGAGTACGGACTGGTGTCTGACTACATGACCAAGCGAGTCGACGAGTTTCAGGGGCCGACCGAGAACGCGCGCGGCGAGCAGATGCGGCGAACTATTTTCGCCACTGGGGCGATCATCGAGGCACCGTTCATCGACGATGACATCCGCAACAGCAACATCGAAGAGAAGTACAAGGCGGTTGCTACCAAACTCGCCCCACAGTTCGTCTACTGGATCGAGCAGCGTGGCGACGAGCTCACGACGCCGGAGGTCGAGGGAAACGGGTTCGCGAAGCGGGTCGCGGAGAAGCGGGAGGAGACCGCACCGCCCAGTACGCCTTCGCCAAAGCACTCCTGATGCGCTACGGCCACGCCCCCTCAGAGATCGACGAGTACGCGTGGTCGGACATCGAGAACTTCCTGAATGCCCTCCCGGTGATTCAGAAACGAGAGAGTCCGTTCGCAGGTGAGTAATCATGTCAGATTTTTCAACTTCAGTAACGTTAGACGTCGAGGTCAGCGAGAGAAGCCTCAGATCATCCAGAAAAACCGTCGAAAATGCGCTGGGGACGGTCGAGGTCAGTACAGCCAGCAGCGGGGCGATGCCGAGTAACCGCTCCCCATCGACATCCGGCGCCATGATGTCTGGTTCGCCCTCGTCGGCAGGGGGCGGGAAGCAGTGGGGCGAACACATCGATCTGAACGAGCGGCGGAATGAACTGCTCGAGGACCTGAAGGATTCGATGGAGGACGGCAACTTCGACCGAGCATCCCGTCTCGGCAGCATGGGCGGTGGACTCGCCCTTGGCGGGATTGCGCTCGGTGCGAGCGCCCTCTCCAACGTCCTCTCGAACTTCTCGTGGCCGTCGCTGCCGGAGCTGAAGCAGCCCGGATGGTTGCCGCCTGAGATCAACCGTCCCGATTGGCTGCCGCTCGGTATCGCAGAGCCGGACCCTGTTCCAGTCGAAGATCCCGCTCCGGTCCCAGTAAGTGACCCAGACCCGATGCCGGTCAGCGATCCAGATCCAATGCCGGTCAGCGACCCCGACCCGATGCCAGTCGAAGACCCCCAGACCATGCCAGTTGAGGACCCCGATCCCATTCCCGTTGAGGAGCCGGATCCGATTCAGGTTGACTTTGGTCTACCAGAGATCTCCGGCGAGGACCTCCTCGGTGGGGCGCTCGTAGGAGGTGGTGCTATCGGTGGGGGGCTTCTTGGACGAGAGTTGCTGAAGGGTAGTGGAAGTAAGATCCTTCAGGGCGGTTCAGGTGCCGCTGCCGGGTCTCGTGGGTTCGGACTCCCAGCTCCGGGGTTCCTTCTCGGCGATCGCGCTGCTGAAGCCCAGCGGAAAGACCCAGACGAGCGGGGGTTCATCGACCGCAAGCTGGCGGGACTCGTCGATGGGCTCGGCGGGATCGGCGGCACGCGGATGATGCTTGCCGGCGGCAGTGGTGAAGGGTCCCTCGCAGACGTCGCTGGTCCGGTAGCTAGGACTGCCCTCGACTCTTCGCCCGACCGGAACTCCTACAGCGGGAGTGCCAGCACGAGGAGACCAGCGTCCGCCAGCGTCGAGAACAACGTCGATGCGGATGTCAGCCCACAGATCAGAATCGACCTCAATACCGACCGCCTCGTCAGCGAGGTCGAGAGAGAATTCGACAGCGCGATGCGAGAGGTCAAGGGCGAGCTCACGGACCGGATTGAAGCCGTAGAGCAGGATCTCGAGAACCTTCGGAGAGATCTCACACAGGGGCGGTGACACGGAACACCTCGCCGCCGATTATATTTAACCCCGGCAGACGACATTTCACTTGATGAATAGACGCTCGTGTCTCTACCTCGGAACAGCAGCGCTCGCAGGGCTCTCAGGGTGTATGAGCGTGTCTGTAGGCGAGGAGAGCAGCGAGGCATCTGGAGACGAAGAGGGTGCCAGTGATGACATCCCGCAGCTCGACGTCGACAGCGAGTTCCTCGAGGACCAGTCCGACTCAGATGGCGAGCTCGCAGACCATGCCTTCGAATACGTCGGCGAGTCGACGCAGCCGTGGGCCGTCGTGGGAACCGCCTCTCACACGCGAGGGGAGCGGGCCGATCTTCAGGTGAGCGTCAACTTCATCGACGAGGACAACACGATCATCCGCGACAGCTACGACCTAATCACCGACGTCGCGAGCGACCAGTCGGCAGAGTTCATCGTCGAGTACGCCGGCGACGATCCCGAGCGAGTCAGTGAGTACGAGATCGTCGTTGATGTCCGGTGATGGTACCGATGGTCGCGCCAGCTAAGGAATGCTCAGTAGACACATGACGGAACCCAAGGGGTCTAATGACTGAACCGTTGTGCGCGACTTGCGAGACGGAACTGGTTGATAGCACCTCTGAGCGCGGAGGGAAGTGGTGCCCGGAATGTGGTTCTCCCCGTCGCCAGCCTGGTGATATTATCTCAGTCTGCTCGTGTTGCCATCGTAACCACATTTCTAAGACAAGTGGCGAGCTGTGTGAAAAATGTATAGAGCACGACTGTTCTCCTCTAATAGCCGATTGTAGCTATCTCCAGGAGACTACCGACCCCGAGGACTGTGATCACTCGTTCACACCCTTCCCGTACGAGGGCGTTGATCGGTGTACAATATGTGGTAAGCAGCGCGAGTTGTCGAGATAGTTCTCACGCCTCACCATCGGCCTTCCCGAGGTACTCCCAGTTGAGACTGTCACCCTCACGCTTGACTGCGTATTTGTAGGGACCGTGCGGACAGCCGTCACAGTCCTTCCCGCAGGGTACCCTCTTGACCACGATGGCCCCGTCTCCGTCCTCCTCGACGTCCACGACCTCCTCGTCGTCGCCGGCGAGGTCGTCGCCCTCCAGGTCTTGGGCTTCGAGAGCGCGGTGGTAGGCGAGCAGCTCGTCGACGTAGTCTCGGATCGATTCGAGAGCGTCGGGTCTCTGGCGCTCGATGGGATCCGTGACGTACGCGGGGAGGTCGGCCGGCGGCGTGGGATGTTCAGCGCTCATTGTCTTACCTAACAATTAGAACTACAGAGTCATTAGTGTTTGGTAAGAATAGGGCGCTCCACCGACCACTACGATTGCCATTCATTCTCCTAACTACAGACCCCTAAAAGAGAACTCGAACTCATCGGTTTTCCCCTCGTCATGACGTTCATAATGTATGGATCCGTCCCAACCACAGTAGCGCCACAACTGATCCAGTGACTTCCGCATTGCTTCAGGCACGTCAGTGTCAATACTATCGATCCGGACTCGATTCAAACGAACTTCGCTTTCCCCGAACGTTCGCTCCCGAGTGGGGCCCCTCATATTGTTCGGGTAGTCGATTGTGTAGTCCTCTGCATCGAGGACTGCTACGTAAACGTAGTAGGGTGGATAGATTTCTGCTTCCTCAAACGCATTGAGGCTGGTGTCGACAAATTTCAACAAGAACTGGTCGACCGATTCCCGAATCACGCCTCCGCCTTCGCTGCTCGTAGGGTAGAGGCTGCCGAACACACCTTCAGTCCATCCGTCTCGGTGGATTACAGTATAGCGATCGCGCTCCTCGTTCCCGACTCGCCGTCGATTGGCGTTGGTGATCTTCAGCTTTGGTCGGTCTGTAGTACCCACGTCACCCTTACTGAAAATGGGCGGCTGTGGTAGGTCCTCTACATACCGAGCGTGATGATCGTCAATCGCCTCCTGTGGAATCACATGAGCAACCACTCGTGCTCCGTCCTGAATGGTTGTACCGTCTGGGGCTTTCTGGCGCTTCACACGCTCGATCAGGTCCTCATAGAGGCTGTCAACCTCTGTCTCGACGTCCACAAACGGGCGGTTAGGGTCTACACTGAGGTGCTCCCGGATCAGGTCGTGGTTTTCCGAATCACCGACCAGCTCGTTGCGAATCCGTTCGTAGTCCCACACCTTCGTCTGTATATTCCACTCCGAGGCGAGCTCCTCCTCGACCCGATCTCGCATCACACCCGCTGGGTCCTGTGTCGTGACGAAGGTGAATAGATCGAACTCCTGATCAAAGTTCTCTACTGCTTTCCTAGCGTCGTCGTGTGCTTTCTCCACCCAGTCGTCTTTCTGAACCGAGCAGTGGAGAATTCCAGTTCTATCACCATCAGTGAAGATCGCTTCTCGTCCGCCGTCAGGTCCGCTCGTCCCGGTCGGATCGACTTCGTACCCCTCCCGCTTGAGGATATCGCTCATCAGGCGTTCAAGCCGCTTACCGTCTAAGGCGTGTATTGCTGCCTCAATACGGCTATTTGACACAACTCTATCTACACAACTATACCTAAAAAATCACCCACTGTCTCCCCTAGGTGTCTGACTTGTGTGTTGGTTGTTCAACTTCCGACAGCCAACGCACAATAGTTCATTTCACCACTAGATGGCTGCTGTGTCGTGCGATTTGTTCCGCTTCCAAACACTCTCTGAGGTGTTGCTGTCCACACAAGCCCTGACTCACGTCCTGCGGTTTTGAGCTTTGGAATCTCAAACAACGATGATCAAGATTTGTAGTCAGTTTGGACCGCCTAACAAGAGACACCCCAGTAACGAATATCACCCTCGGGTGGGCAGTATTGATCATGTCGCGGAAATGGACTCTGGAGTATCTCCGGAATGAATTTGTTGACGAGGTGAAGAAAAAGCGAGCAGAGCAGGGATACGACACGAACGAGAAGCCGACCCACAAGTGGTTGCGGGAGAACGGCTTTGGATACTTCCTCCAACGTGTCCGGGAACTCGACACCCGCCCTGATGAGTGGCTCCTCGAGGAGTGTGGGTTCGAGCAGCCGAGAAAAGACTACCCGTGTAGCAACCCCGAAACGGTCCGGCGTGTCGAAGGCTGGCTTGAGTACGAGGACGATGTCGGCGAACGGCTCAACGGGACAAGCCTCTCGTCAGCGCGGACCCACCTCCGGCGCTCGATGGAGATCTCCAAGGAGACGATCGGAACAAGCGACATCTTCGAACTGGGGCGCGGCGAGCGTGAGGTCTGCTTCAATCGCGCGGAACAGTTGATGGGCGGATTCAGAAGTGAGTTCGAAAGTGGTCAGAGCCGGTACAACTACGTGACGACCCTGCGGGACCTCCTCGCGCGGATGGAAGACAAAAACGTCATCGACCATGATCCCCTAACACCCTTAGTCAGAGATTCCAGCTGGGGTGGAGATTCGACACCTGTCACGATTGCGCCCTCGACATCGCTCGTGAAGGCGTACTTCGACGCCTGCGAGACACGGACCGAGCAGATGGTGATGATCTGTCTGGCCGTGATGGGATGGCGGCCAGCTGACTTCTGTGACCCAGCAGCGATTCAGGACATCTACTTCGACGGAGAGCGCCCGTACGTCGAGTTCACGGATGACCGGAAGAATGGCCCCAATCTCGTCCCCATCATCCTGTGCCAAGACTTCATCGAGCAGTGGGTGCGACTCGTCGAGACCGCGCCAGGTAACGACACGGCGCTGTTCCCGTCCAAGAGTTCCGACGACGGCGCGCGGTCGACCCAGTGGGTTCGGGATACTGTCGAAGCGATCGGCGACCGCGTCGACGAGACACTCCGTAACGGTGAGAAGCCCACTCCGAGGCACTTCCGGAACTTCTGGTATACTGAGTACACGACAGCCTACGCAGAGTTCCGTCGAGATAACGACTTCGCAGCCTCGGCGCAGGGGTCGCAGTCTGCCCGAATCCCGAGCACGTCGTACAACGACCCCCGCTATGGCAGTTGGTTCGACACGTTCGAACAGTTTGCCCGCTCCAAGCTATCTATCCCGGTCGCTGACCTCGAGCCTGCCGACGAGATTGGTAGCATCGACATCGGCGATATCGATGGTGACGCGGCGTTTGACCTCGTCGAGACCATCAGACAGGCCACACTGGAGGGCTGGGAAGATGCGAAAGCGTTGTTCCCCGCCGGTGCCGTCGCCTACCTCACGAGCTACGTGGGCATCGCTGCTGGCCACACAGCCTCGACGTGGGGAAGGGTCAAACACCGCGGGATGGCGATGCATCCGGAGTTGGTACACTACCCCAATATGAGTATCCGACGGCGGGCGGGGATCGGGCTGGTTCTTGGGCTTCTTCTCACGGTGCTCCTCGGCTCGTGGCACATGGATGGGACGTTCCAGGAATTGGCGTCAGGGGAGGTGACAGCGTGGATTCCTCTAGTTTTCGGGGTTATCTACGCGGTATGGCTGTTCGACCGAGTGTTCCCCGACCCGGAGGATGCAGTTGAAGCACTGGGGTAAGCCATTGCTTCACAACTACTGAATCGTCCTCTTTCTAGCGTGAGAATTGTCCGAAAAGCCCCTGTTATGACACCAGCGTTTACCTGTCGAGGAGCTCTACCGAAGCGTATGCACCGCCCGGGGCACTATGGCGCGTCGCTCGCCGTGTATTCGCCGCTCGGGTTCATCCTCACCGCCCTCGGCGCCGGTGAGATCGCGATACTTGGCGGCGCGGTTGTCGTAGGTGGCTCGATGGTCCCCGACTGGGACCAGCGCGTACCGTTCGTTCGTCACCGGGGGCCAACGCACACCATTTGGTTCGTGATGCTCGTTGCGTCCGTTTTCGCTGTTGCCGGCCTCGTCGTCGGTGTGAGTTCTAGTGGGGCCACAGCCGGCGCACTGCTCGCCGTATTCGGCGCCCTCGTTGGCGCCATCATGATCGGTGCCCACCTCCTCGCAGATGCGTTGACACCGATGGGAATTCGGCCGTTCAAACCACTCCACAACGACAAGTACACGCTTGACGTCACGCGGGCAGCCAACCCGATTGCCAACTACGCTCTCCTCGTCGCTGGAGGTGTGCTCGCTGGTGTTGCCTTCGTCGCTGGGAATGCACTCGCGGCCTAAGAACTCACGACCCTCAGCGGATCGATGCTGGCGCCGGCCAGGGCGACGAGCGCTGGACACCACATAACCGACGATGTCGACGAGACGCGAGCGGCGCGGTTCCAACTCATCTACACGTCGACGTCGACGCGGACGGGCGAGACGACCGAGCATGAGTACCCGGTCCGGCTGGAGTATGCGGCGTGTCACTTCGGCGGCGTCCGGCCGTGGTTTCGGTGTCCGGCGTGTTCCGAGCGCGTCGGGAAGCTGTACCTTCCACCACGTCGCGAGCGGTTCGCGTGTCGCGACTGTTACGACATCGGCTATACGTTGAGCCGGCGGTCGGGCGACCCGGTGAAAGAGGCGGAGCTCCGATACCGGCGCGCGTTCGCGAAGGCCGACGCCGACGATCGCCGCGCGCACCCGAACACCGAGCCGTATCTCCCGGAGCGTCCGCCGGGGCGTCCGTTCGACCATCACGCCGAGCTCCTGGAGGACGTCCACGACGCACACGCCGAGTACCACGACGCGCTCCAGGAACACCTTCGCTCTCTCGACGAGCTCCTGGAGAAGCGCGCCCCTCAGTCAGTGTGACGACGAGCACCGACGACCAACTTTGATGGACTCGTTGGGTCTGTCCGCATCCCTCTTGTCTTCAGAAGCAGTACACTCCTAGCGACCGGAAAGTAAACTTGGGGGGAGTGTGACCACAGAGACATCCGATTAATTTAGTACTCCTATGTCGCCCGATTCTACTCAGACAGTACGACTGCGAGAGGTGCTTGAAGACTTCGTAGACAGCCTCGGAACTACCGTTTCCGACTCTCACTTGGTCGAACGGGTCCTCGCCGGCGAGGAAAAACTCACGATCGACGCGTTGAGCAATCAGCCTGAGGAGTGGACGGAAGGGAATCTCATCTGGCCATTGCTCGAGGCTGTCGGACTCAACCGTGAACCCGGCCGTCCCGCCAGCCAGCGGTCAGCTGCCGGCACGACTCAACGGGAGGCCCCTGACTTCCGCCTCGTTGAGCGCGGCGGTGAGTTCGTTGTCATCGGGGAGAACAAGTCTCCGAACAAGCTCGACCGCGCCGAACAGGAGCTGGTCGGCGACTATCTCTCAAACAAGGCCTGGCCGGACTACGGGATCGCCACTGATGGATTCGAGTGGGTAGTCTACCGTGCCGAACATGGGGGCGACTTCCTCGAATTCAGTGAAGTCGAGCGCGTGAACCTCCGACCAGTCATCAACGCCATCGCTCGTGACCTCGGTCACTTGGGGTCTGGCAGTGTGGGTGATGTCGATGTCGAGGAGACGCTGGAGACGTTCATCTCGGTGTTCAACCCGGAGGGCCTACACACGCTTCTGACCCAGACCGCTCCAAAAGAATTCCGCGACACCCGGACCGCGGATGTCGAGGAGTTCTACGAGCTGTACATCGAGCTGCTGTTCGGCGAGAGCGACGAACACGAGTACGACACGTGCCTCCGTGATGACATCCAGGCTCCACCAAAGGCGACCGAGGAAGACCAGGACCTGTTCGCTGTCACACTGATGAACCGCCTGCTGTTCATCAAGTTCCTCGAAACGCGTGACGTCCTCCCAGACGGCTTCCTGCGGACACTGGTTCGAGACTACGAGGATAATGCCGAGTCGATCCCCGGAACGCTCTACGAGGCGTACATCAAGCCGCTGTTCTACGACCTATTCAACACGGATGAAGGCGACCGTCGTCCCAAACTTCGAACTGGCCGGTACGCAGATGTACCGTACCTGAACGGCGGCCTCTTCCGTGAGAACGTCCCGAACGAGTCGCAGTACAACCTCGTGGATCGGACACTCCCCACCGTCATCGAAGACCTCATCGAGGGGCACCGGTTGGAGATGAGCGGACAGAACTTCGATCCGGCGATCCTCGGGAGCGTGTTCGAGAAGACGATCAACCACATCGGCGGTGAGGAAGGGCGCCAGAAAGAGATCGGCGCGTACTACACACCCAACGACGTGACGCGCCACCTCTCCGAGCAGACGGTTGATCCGAAGGTGAAGGACCTCTTCGCCGAGGCGTTCGTCGAGCACTCTGACGACGACGCCGAGGAGTACGTCCGCACTCAGATCGAACAGACCGAACTCAGTGAGATCCTGCGGCACGTCGAAGACGGCGCAGCGATGTACGGTGCGAACCCAAGTGCGCTAGAGGACATCCTCGACCGACTCACAGACCTAACCATCCTCGACCCAGCGTGCGGCTCTGGGCACTTCCTGACAACGGCAATGGAAGAACTCCACCAGGTACAACTCTCGCTCCTGCGTGGGCTCAACGGCGGTGAAGAGCCGTCACCTCAGGAACGATACGACGCGAAGCAGGAGCTCGCACTCCACGCCATCTACGGCGTCGACGTAGACGACGTCGCCGTCGAGATCGCGAAGCTTCGCATCTGGCTGAAGATCATCGAGGGGAACAGTTGGAACGAAGAGTTCGGACGGCTCCCCAACATCGATGTGAATATCGTCGCCGGAAACTCCCTCGTTGGCTTCCCGGTCAGAGGAGATGTACAGACACAGTTCGGAGCTATCGACGAGCGGCTCCCAACACTCGCCAAAAAGCGGCGTGCCTACAAGTTCGAGAACGAGGGCACGCGCCAGGAGGTGATGGAACTCGAACAGCGGATTCGTAGGGACCGTGATGAGAAGTTCCTCCGAAACCTAACTCACACGTTTGAGTCGGAGGTGACCGGCGTTGAAGAGTTCGATGCCCTCGTTGCGTCGATTCCGGATGGAGAGTTCCACCCGATCATACAGTCTGTGAAAGCTCAGCGGTGGGATGAAGACGGCGACACGATCGCACTCTCTGAAGAGGACAAGGAACAGCTTGCTGAGGCCGGGTTCGAGTGGCAAGAGTGGCGGGACACGAACAAGAGCGCGACACTTGATGTCGGGGAGCGCATCCAAGAAGCCGGTGGCGCACGTGGTGAGCTCGCGGAACACCAAGACATCGCCGACGACCTCCGCCGGCTCCTCGACGCCGGATTCGTCTTCGACGTCGTCGAGCGGCAGCCGACACGGTACGACCTCGATCACATCACGGGGAAGCCGTTACACTGGGATATCGAGTTCCCCGAGCTGCTCCCGCTCGAAGAAGCCAACGGGATGCACCCCGAGATCGAGTTTGATATTGTCATCGGCAACCCGCCCTATGGCGACATCCTCAACCAGAATGAGGAGATGTTCACCGCACCGTACCTCACCGGGTCAGTCAACGATGTCTCAGCGCCGTTCGTCGAACGACAGCTGCAACTGACAGCCGAGCATGGCTACTTCGGGAACGTCACGACGCTCCGGCTGATCTATCAGTCGTCGCTTGAGGAATTCCACGATCTGCTCCGGTCCACGCTCGCCCCTGCGCGTGTGGCCTGTTTCGGAATGTGGGGACGGGTCGGTGTCTTCGAGAACGCCCTGGTCCGTGTTGCGCTTCTCTCGGGACAGAAGAACACAGAGACACCAGGGACCATCCACACGAGCGATTTCACCGTGTTCAACCGAGACAACAGACAGCACCGCTTCGAGAATCTTGAATATAGCCCGGTTGATGGCTTGATCCTCCGAGACCGAATCGGTGGTGACGGTTCTGGTGGCCCGCTGCTCCCGAAGATTGGCGGTAACATGAAGAGAAGTATCTTGCTACAGCTGAAAGACTATTCGCACACCATCTTCGAGGACAAGTACGAACAGGACCCAACCGGAGAGGATGAGTACCCGGTATGGCGGCGCGAGGGAGCGGGATACTGGATCAACCCGATGATGGAAGAGCTATACGAGGCACGTGAAGTTGAGCCGGTGTTCTTTGATTCGGAGTTGGAGCAGAAGACGGCGTTCTTAGTGCTGAACTCCTCGCTATACTACGTCTACTGGATGACGTACGGCAATCAGCATCACCACAATTGGACGCAACTCTCGGCGTTCCCATGGCCTGATGAATCTGTGCTAGAAGAATACGAAGCCGAGATTATCGAACTCGCAGACACGCTTTGGTCCCGAATGAAAGATGGGTTTAGTGGATCGAGCTTCCGGATGACGGCACTCCGTCCGATCGTCGACGACGTCGATGTGTTGATGGGTGAGTTGTATGACCTGACAGACGAACAGGTCGCGTTCACACAGAACTACCTCACCGACCTCGGTGAAGGGAGTGCTCGAGCAGGAGGTGGCGATGAAGACCTCACCTACACCCCAATCGTTGCTGAAGAGTAAGGGGGCGTCATAGAACTCTTCTCACACCTCGTTGACTGACCTGTGGATCGCTCAGTACAGGAGACCTCCGGAACGGTTCCCAGAGTTTACTGGGCGGAGGAGTCGTTATATTTCTATTTTTCCTCAGATACGACACCTGATTGGCTCGGGCCAAATCGCCGTAAAGCAAACGCAACAGTAGATGATACAATCCCTATTGGGACGCCATACAACATTGCTCCCCCCACTCCGGTTAAAAGTCCATAGTCAGGTTGAGGGTTATTAAGCGAGATGACACTATACAGGGCAGAGCCGCTTATGACGATCACGGCGATGGCGATACTCACGAGTATTCCGTCGTTGTGATATGTGTGTATCCCTGCCAGAATAATCGCTGATACCGTGACTCCAAGAAATGAGTTTCCCATACCGGAATTTCCAACAAGATAGAGTTGACCGAAGAACAAGGCCATGAGAATGACCGAGTAACCGAGATACCGAAGCGATAGGTTCAACGACTTCCCGAGAAGGAACGATTCTAACCGTGAGTTCATATACCATGCTGACTCGCTGGTCGTATAAGCTTTTGATCGAGAAGGTCGCGGGAAATTAGGCATATAGATAGTACCCAAAACGAGCAGGTACTCTATGACCGGGTTCAATAAGCAGGCTAGTTCTGATGAGTGGTTCACCGAATCCCAGATGAAATCAAGTCCTTGCGAATAGTTCTGTGGCACCCTCGAAGAGTAATGTTAGTCTGAATAGCCTATATTCGTCTTAGGAGTCTGAATCAAGCGTGGAGTCCTTTTCAGAGTTGACGGCTGGACCGAATATACTGACGTATGGTATACTCACACGCCAAGGTTCAGGGAGTTATACCTACAAATAGTAATCACAGATGGCAGATACAACGATCGGCGTCTCAAATGAGGTGAAGGACCGGCTCGAACCCGTCAAGGAGGAGTACGGTGCGCCTTCGTGGGACGCTTTCCTAGACGACCTAGTCGAACAGAATGTGGATATCGATCTTGACCAACTCGATGGGGTATCCGAGGAAAAACGCGAACGCGTCGAGAAAACACGGGCTACGGCCGTTGGTGTTCTCACCGCACTCGACGAGGCCGACATGGTCGATGAAGCTGTGGAGATTATCAGGGAGATGACTCAGCAGCGGATGTTAGCCGAACACCAGCAGATCATCGAACACCTCCTCGAGAAATCCCGAAACGGTGAACCGCCCAATGAGATGGATCGTCTCCTCGCTCGAGTTGTGATCAAGACGGAGGGACTCCGTGATCAAGAGACTCCAGCGGCCGAGATCGCTAGAGGTCTATTCAACGAATCGACGACTGCTGAGCGAACAACAACACGGGAGGTTTCGACTAGTGGTAACCCACAGACAGAGTCCGACAACTTGACTGACGAAAACGATACCTCTCCCGATAGTGGGTCGTTGTTTAGTGGAACCGAAGACGCAACTGAAGACATCTAAAACCAATGACTGAAACAGAATCACCACAGAAGGTCCCGACGGTACAGACGAACAACGAAGCACAGTTCCAGAGTGACCCTCTGGATACTCTCGCCCGAGAGTTCAGCCAAGAGGCGGGTAAACGCGTCGGAGCTGCGTTAGCTGACGAGATACACAACGACCCTGAGGCACGTCGCGCCGCTGCGACAGGCGCGGGTGTTGGTCTTGGCGTCATCGCAGGTCTAGGTCTTATCGCGCTTCTCACCCAGTAGTCCCCATCACGCACGGGGTCCTGCGCTTCAGACCACACTCGAGTCGACCACCGGCGCGTGGGTTTTTATGCTGTTTTCGCGCGCCTCTGCGATCGGAGCATGAACCTGCTCATCGACGCGTTCATCAGTGCGTTCGGTCCAGAAATCATCCTTGTCGCCATTGGGGTGTTCATTTACGCGGTGGTACAGTACGTGCGCGACTAACCCTAATTTGACTGCGAAACGGCTTGCCCCAGCCCGGTCGCCACGCCGGAAATCATCGGGAGCGCTCAGTTAGTCGTCTCCTGGTGCCGCCGATTTGGAGGCGTCGCAGTCGCCGCTGTGGTAGTGTTCGTGAACGGCACCGTACGGCATCGACGGCGGTGACGACCCCCACGGTTCGACGCCGGCGAGGGGTGCGAGTTGGTCCTCGAGGAGACGCCGGAGCGCGTTCAGTGCGTGCCGCGCGTCCTCGATGTCATCGGCGTCGACGTCGTCGCCCTCGCGGAGCGCGCGCTCTAGCGAGTGGAACTCCTCTTCGACGTCGGCTCGCCGGCGACCACTCTCTTGAGCGGCGAGGTCACGACCGACGCGCTCCCACCGGTTAGAGTCGGGTTTAGTCACCGGCTTCACCCAGATCGACGCCGCCATCTCCGACATCCACCACCGAGCAGTTCGGGAGGTGGTCGGGATAGCTCTCGATCGGCTCGCCACACCACTCACAGGTCTCTCGGTTCTCCATCGCCGCAACCTTCGTGAGCGGCTGCTGGCAGTGGATACACTGCTCCTTCTCCCGCGGCGTTGACTGGTGACACCGGGGACACTCGACCGGTGCTGTGGGTTCGGGCTCGTCCTCCTCGTCGATGTCAACGCCGTGGAGGCGGGCGACCTCGCGGTTCGTGTCGTCCGCGAACGTCGCGATGTACCGCGACGCGATGTCACTCCCACGGACCCAGCCGTGATGGTCCTCAAGGTGGGCCTGACTCATCCCGCGCCGGGCGAGGTGTGACGCCGAGGATTTCCGGAGGTTCGTGAAGCTGACTGGCTTCTCGACGCCGGCCCTACGTGCCGCCTCTCGGATGCCGTACCGCAACGCCTGATATGATAGCTCATCGGGGCGGTCCACGTGGCTCCAGAGCGGGTCGTCCCGGCTGTCCCCCGGGTGCTCGCCGAGCCAGCGCTGGAGGAACGGAACGCTCGGGACGAGGACGATCGACCGCTGACCCTGCTTCCCTTGGACGGTGATCTGGTAGCCGTGCTTGTGGTCGGTGACATCACCGAGCGTGAGCGATCGGAGCTCACCAGAGCGCAGCCCGGCGTCCCAGCCGACGGCGATCACCGCGGCGTCGCGGTAGTTGGTCGTCTCGTCGACCATCGGGAGGATGTCGTCTTCCCAGCGGAGCATATCAGACGGGTTCGGCGTCGGGTCGTGGGTGTTCGACGTCCCCGACGGGATCCACTCCATGGACGACGGCGGCTCGTCGCCGTTCTCGTCACTGACGCGGCGCCCGAGCTGCTTCAACGCGACCCGGTAGTCCTTGTTGGTCTCGGGGTTATCGTACGTCTGGTGGATCCAGCGGACGATCTCCTCGGCGGCCTCACGCTCGTCGAGGGCGGTGGCGAGGTCGCCGGCGTGTTCGGACATCCGGACATTGTGACGGAGGAGCTTCTCGTGCCGGTGACCTCCCACCTCGCTGGGGATGAGATACAGCTCGTCGCTGAAGTCCAGCAGCACCGCCCGGTCGGCGTCGCTTCCGCCGCGGGCGCCGTTCTCGAGCTTCTCTCGGAGCCGTTCGATGGCGTCGTCTCTATCAGTCATCGTCCTCAGAATCGGGCTGGTCAGTAGACTGTGCGTCGTGGTGCTTGTCGAGGAGCCGGACGAGCTCCTGGGTGGCCTCCTCGTCGGCGTCGAGCGCCCTGTAAGCGATGTCGGTCCCGATCCAGTCGGCGCACTCGCCACAGAGGCTCCCAGCCCGCTTCGCCGGGAGGTCCTCAGCGCCGAGCGGGTACTCCAGTTCGAGGTAGAAGCCCGCCCCGTCTGTCTCGGAGCCGCACTTCATACAGACGTCTTCGTCGAGCTGGTGGTTGTGGACGTGCTGGCAGCTCTCGCAGATGTCGGCTTCCATCGGAGCGATCGTCTCGATCGTCGTGTGGTCGACCAGATCAGCCGGCTTCTCGGCGCCGCAGACCTCGCAGCGCTGGAGGTCTACGTCGACCGTCTCGTCATCACCGGGCTCGTCATCGTTGTGTTCAGCGCGTTCTCCATCTTCGCCGGCGGTGCCCGCGGGCGAGCTCATCTATTCACCTCACGGAACCGGCGACGATGACCGTAGCGCCCCCGGTCTGCGAGTACGAGAGCGGCGTTCACATCTCGGTCGAGGTAGTCAACGCCACACGACTCGTTCTGACAGCGGAAGGTCTCGCGCTCGAGGCGGCCGCGTTCCAGACACCGGTGGCACACCTGAGAGGACCAGTCGGGTTCGACGCCGACGACGTCGACGCCACGGGCAGCTGCTTCCTGGTCGATCGCTTCGATGAGCGTCGGGATCAGCCACCCCCCGAGTTCCCGGCTGTGACGATGGCACCAAGCGGCCGTCGGGGAGGAGTTGAACTCCTCGCGGACGAGGATTGGATGGGGGTGCTGTTCGACTACGTCCAGGACATCGTCGATGACCTCTTCCAGGTGTTCGCGCATCCGTCGCCACTCGCTGGCGAGGACGGCCGCCTCTGCGTTCGCCGGGACACCAGGCGTCTCGCTGAGCAGCTGCGTCGTCTTCCGGAGGTGGTTCCAGTAGCCGCGAATCCTGCCCTCGGCACCGACTTCCACCGCTTCACCGGGAGTTCCGGCCGGCGCAACGGCCGCGAGTGTCTTTTCACCGACGTCGATCCCCACATAGGTCCGTTCGTATGGGCCGACGCCGAGTGACGGCGCAGAGCGACGCTCGGAGCTCATAGCTCATCACGCTCCCACGCATCGATCGCCGCGAGCACCTTCTCCGCCTCGGGTGCGAACGGCCCGTCTTCGTCGACGATCTGCTCGAACAGGTCGCGCTCTTCGGCCAGCCGTTCCATCTTCTCGTCGAGACTGTCGCTATCAGTCATGGGCCTTCGAACACCTCTGCGGAACCGACGCCCTCGAGCGCTGCCCGGATCGCGGCGACGTCCGCTGGCTTGAGTGAGACCTCGACGTCGAGATCGTCACCATCCGAGAGGTGGAGTCGGGCGGCGACACCGTCCTCACTGAGCGGCGTGTGGCTCGTGGGACGAGCGGTGAGGCTTGCGGCCCGTGTCTCCCCGCTGATCGACACGCGACCATCGCGGAGGGTCGCGTCGACGTGCTTCGGCGAGACCGTCCGCGCGTCGTCTCCCTGCGTCATCGGCAGACCTCAACAACGGCGTCGTACTGTTCGAGCACGTGCGCGAAGTTCGCCATCATCGCCGCCGTCGGTTCTGGGTGAGCGTCCTCGGCAGCCGTGTCGACCGCGTCGATCGGGGCCCACTCGTCCTCATCGACGTAGTAGCGGCGTTCGAAGGCGACCCGCCCGGCCGGATCCATATAGAGGACCGTCGCACCGGTCGCAAAGCCGAGTGCGTCGTCGTTGTAATCGATCACACCGTTGACGCGGGCGACCGCGTAGCAGACGACCTCGTCGTCACCAGCTGTAACTGACGGGTAATTCAGCGCGTCTATCTGTGTGTGAGTGATCTCCCGGGGGCCTTCCGTATCGCGGAAGTCCGGTGCGGTACCGTTTTGCGTCGTCGTTGAGTTTGCTGACATGGGCTCAGTCTCGCAAGACAGCCCGGCTCGCGGCCCCTACACCGCGGGCGTTTCCACGCCCCGAGGAGCCGGGCTGTCTCTGTTACTTGCTATGTAGCCAGTCAACTTATAACTTGCTATGTAGCAAGAACTAAGGGGCTTGGACTTGTCTATTTTTACATGGAGCAAGTAGCAGAGGGTGTGACCCATCCAGAAAGCGCGTACTTCGACGCCATACGCGAGCATGCGCCGGCGTCTACGAAGGAGATCGCGGACGCCGTCGGCGTGACTCGGCAGGGGGCAGACTACCGGCTGCGGCAGCTCGAAGAGGAGGGAAAAGTGGAGAGCAAGATGGTCGGGAACTCGCTCGTGTGGCTCGTTGACGACGGCGACGCCGATGCCTCGAACGAATGAGTGCCCCCTCGCTGCCGACCGGCTACGACGTCTCCAAGCACGTTCCAGCCGGCCGTCGCGACTGTCTTATCACGGTTGGGTTTGACCGGCGGCAGCAGCGCATCCCGCGCTTTCTCGTTCAGCTCTACTACCGCGTCTCGACCGACCCGATCAAGTGGACGTGGATCGCCCGGATGGACCACAACGAGACCTCGGCATTGGGCCACGACGTGTATCATGAAGGGCTCCACGTCGACATCGACCGACAGTCAAAACGACCCGTTCATCTCAAGCTCGCTCACTCATCCCTGTCATCGAATCGGGGAGACGTGATCCGCCGCTGTGTCAACTACTTCAAACGTGAGGCTCAGTACTTTATCGACGTCTACGAGGAGCGCCGGTCGCCAGGGCGGCCCCCATCGTGGTCGGACGGTGGTGAACCAACACCCACGTTTATGCCTTCGCAACGGGTAGAGGGAGGTATGAGCCGCGAAGCCCCCGCCGACGCCGACATTATCTCGGACGAGGAGCTTACCGAGCTGCTCGCCGAGGCCGAGGGGAGGACACCCGAGGAGGTCGAGCGCGGTGCCGCCGAGATCGAGATTGCTCCCCCTGAGGAAGCGACTGTCGTCGACGAATAGGATACATTCTCCAGATAACTGTCTCTAGGCCGTATAAAACGCTAAATTTTTATATAGCGAGGGGCAACATGGTGGTGTACTGATCCACCAGCGGACTCCCGCTTTCTCTCCTTTCTGTACGACCAAGTAGAGGGCCGTCCTAAAGCCCAATAGGCGCCTCTACTCTCTGTGTCTCAGATTCCCCCTTCGGCTAAGGGGTAAGCGGAACACCACAGACTCGCAGAACCAAGCCTATGGCTCCGCACACTGCGACAACGTTTGGCAGTACAAGTGCCATCGTTGAAATCTCCACGATGCCAACGCCCAGCAGCATCAGGAGACACAGAGTGCCGAGAACTCGAAGTACGTCTGGGCTGGGTTCTGGTTCAGACCCATACCCATCAGTACTTGGGCTATTCTCTCCGTTAGTAGACATTTAATGAGAGAGATATAAGCCGCTCTGTCTGTATGCTCTTACAACCGTCGGGCTCGAAAGAGCCATGCGGCGACTTGAGCGCCGCTACGTGCTTCGGCAACCGAAATCCGACTGATCCACCAGCGGACTCCGACTGCCTTGTTTACACATATAGAACTCCTCACTTAAATATGTTTGGGTTTTGACCTGTCAGAAGCAAACCTCAGCTTAATCCCACGCAGCCCAGTGCCAGATACCGGTGTGATAATACTCTGGGAAGTTGCTGATTACAGACTACGTACTGAAGCGGCAGTTTCATATCTCGGGATATTCTTTCTAATCCCGAAATATAGCACTACTTACTCCGGAAACGTGGTGTGTAGCCTGTTCACTGCGTTCTACAGCCCGTTCTTCCCGGATCGAACCCGGGGAAAAGACGACTCGATCCCGGATCGATCCGGGCTCACACCCCGTGGTCGACGTTTCGTATAGCGTATGTCACGATACAGATTAGCGATTTCACTCGATGTCGTATCCCCACTCCCGGAGGACATCCGCGACCTCGTCAACGTGGTCCATCCCGACCAGGTACGCGGCCTCGCGAGCGTCGGTGAGCTCGACGTCGTCACCGAGGCGTTGCTCGAGCGCCGGCCGGAGCTCCCGCCGCTCCCGCTTCACGGTGTGCTCGGTGTAGTGGATCGTCTTGTGGTCGCGGTCGTCCTTCACGCCGTCACGACGGTGGATCCACGGCAGTTGCGAGGACTCGTCCGAGGGATGGTCAGGGATCCCAGGCGTCGCGGTGGACGTCGGCTCCGGCGCCGGCACGTCCTCTTGGAGCGAGTCGTCGTCGGGCTCCGGCGTGTCCTTCTCGTGGACCTCGTCGATGTCGTCCTCGTCGCTCCCATCGTCGTCGGCAAACGGGTCGTCCCCGCTGCCGGACTTCATCCCGTTCGCCATCAGGCGCTCACCTCCTCGAGGTGGCCGGCGAGGTCGCGGAGCTGATCGAGCGTCTCCATCTCGTGATCGCGCTTCCGGGAGCGGTGTTCGTCGACATACTCGAACGCCGTAGTCTGCTCCGACCAACAGCCCTCGAACAGCGAGGCCCGCTCACCGATCGCGACGGGCGCGTCGTAGCCGAGCTCGCGGATGCGCTCTAGGTAGCGCTGCTGGTCTGTGGTCCGGCCGACGCCGTTCGGGACGACCGCGAGGACGCCGACGGCGACGTCGACAGTCTCCTCGAAGCCCTGGACGACGTCGCGAAGGCCGTCGATGGACTGCATACCCTTTCCGGTCGGCTCCAAGGGGATCACGAGTGAGCGCGTGGCACCGATCGCGTTGTAGAGGTGCGGGCCCGCGGTCGCCGGCGGGTCCACGACGATGGTATCGTACTTGTCTGGGATGCCCGCCTCGAGGAGGACCTGCCGCAGCTGGTCGTGGCGCTCGAACTCCTCGCCGAGATCCTCCGCCATCGATGAGGCCCGGGCGAGGAGATCGGCGAGGTTTTCGAGCATGTTGTGGCTCGGCACTAGATCGAACCCATACCGCGTCTCGTGAATGAGATCCTCAAGATCGCCCTTCGGTCGGTCGATGAGGTGGCGGGCGATATTGTCCGCGTCGCCATCCTCCCGGGGCGCGTCGACGCCGAGTAGGTAGGTGAGCGAGCCGTTCTGCGGGTCGAGGTCGATAGCGAGGACATCCCGGTCGTGCTGGCTGTGCGCGTCAGCGAGGTTCGAAGCGAGCGTCGTCTTCCCGACGCCCCCAGCCTCGGAGTAGGTTGTATACGTGAGCATATATCACGCGTTGGGCTCGCTCGTCATAAAGACACGTCAGACAAACGAGTGAGTACAACTAGTTGTGCTAGTCAGTACAATCAGTCGATATAACTAAAATATACAGCCAGTATAGACTACAGCCAGCTCACTCACTAACAAAATAGTGGGATTTATGCCCACGACCTTCGAAGGTTGAATTGCTCAGGGGTGGGCCCCAGGAAGCTGGAGCCCACTTGCTTTACTACCCGAGTAGCTGCTGGACCATGACGACGATCTTCACGACGATCTTCGTCATCCGCAGCCGTTCAAGTAGCGTCGGCGGTTCGTCCTTGTCGTCCCCGTTTCGATCGGCGTGCTTGGAGCTCATGGACGGAACGGCACAGGAGTACGCACCTGCTCAGGGGTGGGCCCCCTGCGCCGCAATGGTTGACTGGGCTGGATGGGCCTTGTAGGTTCGGATGTTCGGACCCGCCCGGCATCTACATGACTGACTTGTGAGGTAACGTCAAGGCGTCAGTCAAACGGTGCGTGACGTTACAGGCAATGAAAAGCCCCCAACACACATAAGCGTAGCAAGACCGGAGTGAAACTGCTTCTGTGAGATAAAATCGCAGTATGGAAGCCACCCTACAGCGGAACCGAAAGGGGTGCTGCGGAAAGCGTATCAACCGCCCCACCGGCTGTCCCACAAGCATATGTAGAGGAATGCCGTGGCCTGAAACCTGATCTTATTAGCGAGCGTACCGACGATGGTGTGCGTGAAGGCTTAGATTTCATTCATCATCTGCTCCGTCTTCTCTCGACGAACGGCGGCCTCGCGGACCGAATCGCAATTGAGGAACGCCTCGTAGTCTTCGAGCGGGTGAAGCAGGTCACCCCCGCCCTGCCGGCGAAAGCGTTCATTCTCGACTTCGAACTCTTCGACGCGCTCACGCATCTCCTTAGTGTCGCTGTCAGCGCCGGCCGAGGCCGACTTCGCAACGTCGACATCGGCATCGAAGAATCTGGCGAGGGCCTCAACGGTGTCAGCTGCCTGCTCAAACGACGACCGGAGCTCTTGGACGTCGGCCTCAAGGTCGGCTATCTCCTCCTAGAGGGCCTCATTCTACTCGGCATGGTAGTCGCGCTGAACTTTCACGTCGTCAGGTTCGTCCTACCACTGATCAAGACGTTCCCCCTCCCCACCCCCACCAGGGTAAATCGGACAGAACGGCACGATGTACCTGCCGAGAACGTTGCTTGAGCATAAGAACTATACATCAACACGATGTATGTGTGCGTAAGGCGAGCGATCGCCGTGGTCGAGCAAACCGAGGGCGAAGAACCCAATGACGTAGCGAGCTTGGTCACGAGGTGACAACCCGGAAAGACGGAGAGCCGGTGTCACTTCTGTACCAAGCGACCGAGGACCGGGCGACCGGCAGCTCGATGCCATGGAGGCGCGGGCTGAGATGACAGGGCCGGAAAGACGGCATCACGGGGGAGACTCCGTACGGAACACAGAAGTCCGGAAACAACACCGAACTCCGATAACAGCCCGGTGACGGGCGACCCAATGCCTCGCACGCAGGGGTCGAAATGACAGGGCCGGAAAGACGGTCGCCCCGGACAAAACTACGTCAAACACAGGCACAACTCCTCGGCGCAGCCTTGGTCCCCCGTTCACAGCGGCGGGCCCTCTTAGGTATTTCTCTGGAGTAAGCGCGTAAACGGAGACGCTGCTCCACACGACCACGACTTCAGCAGTTCTCGAGGACCAACCGGGAGCTGCCAATCTGCTCGCTGTGTGCCCAGTGCACGAACCCACTGAGCTGCTGGGCTATCCAACACTCAAATCATGAGCGAATCAGAAACTGAGAGAAACACCGCAGTGACGACGATCCGAGTCGCACCGTCTACAGCCGACGATCTCCACGATCTCAAGAGCCGGGGAGACACCTACGACGACGTCGTGTGTCGGCTCATCGAAAACGCCGGCACGCATGAAGCGGAGTCGTAGGCATGGCTCCTGTACCCAGTGGGCCAGTTGGAACAACCGACGACGGGAGCCCACGAGTCTGCCAGGACTTAGCTCCCGTCATCGAATCGCTGACGAGGCAGCCGCATGGGCTGACCGAGCACGACACCGAGCTGGTGTCTACCAGCCTCTTCGTTTCCACTGTTCAAGTAATTTCTGTGCGCTGCTGCCCGTCCGTCTTGCCTACGAGAGAGGCTAAAAATCGATAGGATGGACGCTTTCACGGGTGATACGCTTCGGAGTACCGAGCAGCAGGATCGTCGAGATGTTGTCGAGATTCAGAATCCTGCCGACAGCAACGTCAGACACCTGCGAAGGTTTATAAGAAGTCCCCGGGAAGACATTGGCAAAGCTAGGCAAGCAATCTCGCGCAGAAAGGGGCCGTTGGACACTTCCCCTTTCTCACCCGGTGGGCTTAAGCGTTGCCACGCAGCGGCGGCTCTAGCCTTCCAGTGTGGCGCACCGTCGACGCGCGCTTTCTCGGCGGCCACAGAGCCTGATGAAGGTATACAGACTGTCGAGAGTGGCGTGTATTCGCCCCACGCCACTTCACCGACACCGACGGGAGGAGACGCTGATGTCGAGAGCCGCAGCTTCAGATGGCGTGAGAGTAGGAGCACCCAGAAGGTCGCGCTGTTTCGGATCTACGCTCGAGGTGCGCTGCTCCAGCACGTCCGAACGACCACGCTCCAACAACGTGGCGGCCGCAGTACGTGTGAGATCGACACCGAACCGTCGCTTGAGGCGGTCCCGGATCGGGTTCTCTCCGAACTCCGGTCGGAAGGCCATGAACCAACAACAGGAGGTCGGCGATGAGCGGTAACGCCCAGACGGCGTTCGAGAACACCGGGTCTCCGGGATCGACTCAGGGGGTCACGTACGTACAAGTCGCTCCTCTCTGCGAGATTTCGGTACGGGATCCAGAGCCGACGGCGACCGGGCTCTGGAAGCAACTCGTGGACCCGTGGGATGGAGCTGGCCTCGCCGGCGAGGTCGTCACGGCTGTTCGTGAACTCGTCGCTGGCGGCACGACTGCCGATGCGCGCACGGTGATCGAGGATGTCGTCGACGACGCCTTGGACGGCGCGCTCGTCGACGTGCTGCTCTCCCTCGCCCGCGACCGATCCGATCGGTGGTTCTGGAAGGCCGTCGCGACCCTGCCCCAGCTGGGAAATGGCCGACCGATGGGCTTCCGGTCTGACCTCGAGGACGTCCACGCCGCGATCGCGCCGCTCGTCGAGAGCGACCACACGCCGACCGTGTCGATCCGGTTGCCCGACGGGTTCCGTGACGTCGACGCCGAGACACGCCGGTCGTGGTGTCGCCTCGTGGCGGCCCTCGGAAAGGCGGCCGACATCCGGCTCGTCTGCTCGGGAGTTGACCGGGCGTGGCTCGCGCACCACCATCGCGACGATCTTCCCGGCGTTAGTGATCGGTCGGATTCAGGGCTCGATGAGGAGGCGCTCACTGCGGCGCTGAGCGTCGTCGATGCCGGCGGGCGCCATGCCCGGACGCTTTCCCTGCTCGCTGAGGAGGACACGGAGACGCTTGCCTACAGCCGGCTGTACAGCGAGTTCAGCGTGGGCCGGTCGCGTGTCCGGCAGGTCATTAGCGACCTCGTCGACGCCGACCTCGTGGCGACGTTCGGCTCCTCACAGAACCGGCGTGTCGAACTGACGAGTGGTGGGCGCCAGTTCTACGAGGCAGAAATCGCAGTACAGCGGCGTCTTGGAGAGCGCGTTAGCGATCCCGGAAAGCTCTCCAACGATAGCCGTGTAACCCCGCGCACACACGGGGAGGCTGCCGACCCGCCTGAGACCGCACCACCCAGCACCGCCGACCGCTACCGTCTCCCTTCCTACCACGAGACCCGCTACAGTGGCCGCCGGACGGCTGCCGCAGCCCTTGGAACGGCGGTTGAGTCGGGGATCTCCATGGTTGACTACCCGATCGCCCAGCAAGACGACCGGGCCGAAGGGCGCTGGCACCACGAGGACGGCCAGCTCGTCGTCACCGCCGAGGGCGACAACCCGCTCCAGGTGTGGACGACGCTGGCGTTAGCCCTCGCCGACCGCCGGACTTTCGACCGTGTTCTCACGAAGCAGCGACTCCAAGAACATGACGTCCTCGCCATGCTCGAGGACGGCGAGGCCGTTCTCCGTGGGATGCGGAACATCGGCTGGCTCCCGGACGAGGTGGATTCCTACGCCGAACTCCGCGAGACATTCCTCGACGCCGCGAACGATCTGGGTGAGCTCACCAAGAAGTACGCCGAGGCCGAGGACGATGACCTTCGGGGTCCGATCACCAGAGACGCCCTTGGACTGGCCGGTTCGTTGACGCACCTGCTCGACCTCGTCGATGTCGACCTCACCCGAGTCGTGAAGCTCCCCGAGTACTCCCGGCGGTTCGAGGACGATCGTCGTGATGCGCTGTTCCGGTCACTCGCCATCGGCTCGGCGATCGGGAGTCGCTACGGCCACCACGTCGCCTACCGGCAGCTGTTCGAGGAGCGGTCGGACAAGCGACACCAGGCGTTCAACCCGACCGTCGACGCCGGCGATCCGTGGGCTCGGCTCATCGGCTCCTGGACGCTCGTCGGGGACTTCACCGGGAAGACCGAGGCCGTCGCCGACTCACTCCGCGAGCACTTCGGCGGCCTCGACCCACACGACGACGCCCCGGAGATTGCCATCCGCAGCGAGGTGCGGACCGAGCCGACGCGGAGACAGGTTGCGGAGACGGCCCGCCGGATGCTGGCGACCAAGGATCTTCGCCTCACTCCCGAGGCGACGTCCGTGCTCCACGGGCTCGCTCGGACGCCGTTCGACGTGGCTGACGCGCTCCAGTACCTCGCCGGCGACAACGAGGGCCGCCGCGTCGACGCCGCCGAGGTACGTTACGCCCTCGCCCAGCTGGACTCCGGACGACTGCTCCGCGGGTTCGACGGCCGGCGGACCACCCCCCGAAAACTCGTCTC
>NZ_NHPJ01000046.1 GCF_002252985.1 Halorubrum halodurans
GCCGTCGACGACCCGCGAGCGGAGACGGATCGGCCCGGAGCGGTCGGCCTCGTCGACGTCGTCGTCGCCCCCGGCGAGATCCGGGGGGAGACGGCGACGCTCGACCTCCTGGTCGACCTCGACCACCGCGGATCGGCCGTCGAGAACGTCACGGTCCGCCATCGGGCGATCGACGCGAACTCCGGGCTGCTCGTCGACGAGACGACCGTCGACGTCGGCACCGTCGACCGCGAGGGGGAGACGACCGTGAACGGCAGCCTCGTCGTGGAGCGCGAGGGCGGGTATCGACTCGAGACCGTGGTGTACGCCGACGGCGAGCGTCGGAGCGAACGGACCACGCGAGTCGCCGGCGTCTCGGCGCTCACGCCGTCGTACGCCGACTCGCCGGTCGGGTTCGCCGACGGGAACGTCTGGCCGACCGTCGCCGTGAGCGTGGCCGAGACGACGGAGGAGACCGCGACGCTGTCGGTCTCCGTGTCGGTCACGAACCGGGGCGACGACGCCTCCGACGAGATCGAGCTCCGACTGCTGCTCCGGCAGGCGGAGTCCAACGTGATCGCCGATCGGGCGACCGAGACGGTCGGGTCGGTGCGGCCGGGACGCACCGACACGGTGACGACGACGCTCGAGGCCCCGGACGGGTACAACTACTACGTCGACGCCGCGCTCTTCGACGACGACGTCCTGATCGACGAGACGCAGGGCGTGGCCAACCTCGACCCGCAGGAGCGGATCACCGCGAACGAGACGATTCGAGACGTCGCCTTCGAGATCGAGGACTTCTCCGAGGAGACCGGCGACGACGCCCTCGACGGCGGGAGCGACGACGGCGGGCCGGACCGGGGGGACGCGAGCACCGGCGACTCGACGCCCGGCTTCGGCGTCGTCGCCGCGGTCGCGGGGCTTCTCGCCGCGGCGCTTCTCGCACGGGGGCGACCATGAACGACGAGCCCGCCGACGAGCCGACCCGCCCGCCGGACGCGCCGACCGACGGCGCCGCCGACCGCCGACCCGCCGACTCACCGAACGATCCACGACACACCGACGCCATGACCGACACCCAAGACGAGACGGCGACCGACCCGAGAACGACCGGCTCCGGAACCGCTCCGACGACCGACCCGACGGTCGAGCCGTCGGCCGCGACCGACGGGGGCACCGCGGGAGGGAAGCCGAACGAGGGGGACGACGCGGAACCGGGCGAGGCGGACGGATCGCGGTTCTCCCGGCTCTCTTCTGACGACCTCCGCGGGCTGCTCGACCGGATCGGGCTCGCCGCCCTGGTGTTGCTGGCGCTGATCGCGGGCTGGAGCTTCTACGGGCAGACCGGACGAGCGATCCGGACGTGGCTCGACCCCGCCTACCAGCCGATCGCGCTCGCGGCGTTCAACCTCGCGGTGCTGTTCGTCGCGCTCGCGGGCGTGGCCCACCAGCTCCGCCGGATCCGCGCCGGCGACGACGCGGATCCGGAGCCGAGCCGATCGGAGGAGTCGTCGGCGTCGAGGGAGGCGGAACGATAGACGCCGGGCTACTCCTCGGGCAGGTCCTCGGTGCTGGCGGGGATCCGTTCGACCCGTCCCGCGAGCGTCGCGGCGTCGCCGGCGACGGTCGACGCCTCGACGCCGGCCTCGTCGGCGACCAGCTGGACGTGTGCCGCGAGCAGCGCGAGCGCGCGCAACCCCTCGGACTCGGGGTCGTCGGCGGTTCGCTGGGCGAACGTGGTGTCCACCTCGCCGTCGCGGACGACGCCCACGTGGACCGCCTCGATCCCGTCGTCGTCGAGCAGGTCGCGGGCGCGCTCGAGCTCGGCCGCGAACTCGTCGCGCTCGGCGTCCGGGTGCCCGTCGTCGCGTTCGTCGCCCTCGCCGTCGGTCGATCGCTGGTCGTCGCTCATGGGGGCAGTTCGGACGAACGAGGGAAAAACGCCGCGCTACGCGGGAGGCCGCCCGGCGCCGTCACTCCGGACGCGGCCGGGCGACGAACAGCGCCTGTTCGAGGGTGAACGGGTCGTAGCCGGACTGGTGACAGACGCAGTAGGTGCCGTCGCCGACGCCGTACCGGGAGGACTCCTCGAGCTGCTTGTAGCCGGGAATACAACAGAAGTGCGTACAGACGTTGAGGTACGCCATGAACCCCTGGTCGGTCGACGCCTGGATCCACTCGTCCTCCTGGGCGGCCTCCTCGATCCGGGTCGACCGGATGACGGTCGCGTTGAGCGTCGAGTCGGCGTCCTCGGAGCGCCACGTCACGGCCGCGGGCTTCCCGACGCCGTCGTTCCCGACGCCGTTACCCCAGGTGTCGTAGTTCTCGAAGTCGTCGACGTGGATCCGGTCGCCCGACTCGTACGTGTCGTCCTGCCACTCGTACTGGCCGGTCTCCGCGCGGAAGAGGTTGTCCGACTCGAAGTTCGGCGCGACGTTCTCCTGGGACTCCACGCCGCAGTACTGGAACCAGGCGCCCGAGTACGTACGGCCGCCGAGCTCCTCCTGGGCGACCTCGATCTCCACGCCGTTCTGCTCGATCGTCTGGACCTCGGGCCAGATCCCCTCGATGTACCCCTCGTCGGTGACGCGGACCGGGATCTGCGGGAGGCCGCGCGGAGCCGGCCCGGTCACCTTGGCGATCGTCATCGCGGTGGTCTGTCCGCCGCCGACGCCGCCGGCCGTCGTCAGGGTGTTCACCGTCACCGACCCGGTCGCGCCGACCCCCGCGAGCGCCGCGCCGCCGACGACGCCCTTGACGAAACGCCGCCGCCCGGACTCGGCCGGGTACTTGTCGGACATGCTCATATCGATCGGTTCGGGATGGACCGGTAAAAAGGGTGACGAACCCGCCGGTCGGGGCCGGAGCGGGAGGAGCCCCCCGCGGAGCCGAGTCGGCTCCGGCCGCCCGAACTGTCACGAACATTCACTCGCACCCGAGGCAAACGTTCGGGGAGACGGCGGTTTTAACCGGAACCCGCCGCTGCGTGTGGTATGGAATTACACAATCGGAGCGTGCGAACGGACGTCCGCGAGCTCGGCGCGCTGCTCGGCGACGTCCTCGCGACGCAGACCTCGACGGCGGCCTACGAGACGGTCGAGGACCTCCGGACCGCCGCGATCGAGTACCGACGGGGTGACGCGTCGAGCCGTGACGCCCTCGAGGAGACGATCGGCGGGCTCTCGGACGCCCGCGAGGACGTCGTCGCACGGGCGTTCACGACGTACTTCGAGCTGATCAACCTCGCCGAGGAGCGCGAGCGCGTCCGCGCCGTCAGGAACGCGGACGCCGACGGCTCCCTCCACGACTCCCTCGAGGAGACGGTCGGGGAGCTGGCCGAGGCCGGCGTCGGCGCCGACGAGTTCGAGGCGCTGCTCGCGGACGTGCTCATCGAGCCGACGTTCACCGCCCACCCGACGGAGGCGCGGCGGGCGACGGTCAAGGCGAAGCTCCGGTCGATCGCGGCCCACCTCGAGGAGCTGGACGAGCGCGACATGACCGACCGGGAGCGGAACGCCGTCTGGCGCGACGTCACCGCCGAGGTGACGAGCCTCTGGGGAACGAGACAGGTGCGCCAGCGTCGTCCGGAGCCCGAAGACGAGGCGCGAAACGTCCAGTGGTACCTCGAGAACACGCTGTTCGACGTGGTCGGCGACGCCTACGAGGAGTTCGAGGAGACCATCTCGAGCGAGTACCCGGACGCGGACTGTCCCAAGCTCTTCGAGTTCCGCTCGTGGGCGGGCTCCGACCGCGACGGCAACCCGTTCGTCACGCCGGAGGTGACGGCGGAGACGCTCGAGCGACAGCGCGAGATCGCCGTCGAGAAGTACCGCGACCGGTGTAAGCGGCTCTCGGCGGTGTTGAGCCAGGACGGCGAGCGGTACGCGGTCGACGGTCCCCTCCGGGAGTCGCTCGCGGCGGACGCCGAGCGGTTCCCGACGGTGGTCGAGGAGGCCCGCGAGCGGTACCCCGACGAGCCGTACCGCCAGAAGCTGAAGCTGATGCGCGAGCGGCTCGACCGCGTCGACGACGTGCGACCCGGCGGCTATCCCGACGGCGACGCGTTCCTCGCGGACCTCGAGGTCATCGCCGAGTCGCTGACCGTCGACCGCAACGACGTGGTGCGCACGTCGTTCATCGAGCCGCTCCGCCGCCAGGTCGACACGTTCGGGTTCGTCCTCGCGTCGCTCGACCTCCGGGACCACCGCGAGAACCACACCGAGGCGGTCGCCGAGGCGGTCGGGGCCGAGGGCGTCGACTACCGCGGGATGGACGAGGCGGCACGCGCCGCGTTCCTCACGGAGGCGATCCTCCAGGAGGATCCCGTCGTCGACCCCGACGACCCCGGCGACGTCTCGGAGACGACGGCGCGCGTGTTCCGCCGCTTCCGCGAGCTCGCCGACTGGCAGGCGGAGTACGACACGCAGGCGATAGACACCTACTGCATCTCGATGACCGAGGAGCCGAGCCACGTCCTCGAGGTGCTCTTCCTGGCCGACCAGGTCGGGGTCGTCTCCCTCCCGGACCACTGCGGGATCGACGTCGTTCCCCTACTCGAGACCGAGTCCGCGCTCAACGGGGCCGAGCGGATCCTCGGGACGCTCTTCGAGAACGAGGCGTACGGGACCGCCCTCGAGACCCGCGGCGGGGTCCAGGAGGTCATGCTCGGCTACTCCGACTCGAACAAGGAGAACGGCTTCCTCGCGGCCAACTGGGACCTCTACAAGAACCAGCGCCGGCTCGCGAGCTTCTGCCGCGAGGAGGACGTCACCCTCCGGCTGTTCCACGGTCGCGGCGGCTCCATCTCCCGGGGCGGCGGGCCGATGAACGAGGCGCTGCTCGCGCTCCCGAACGAGACCGTCACCGGGCAGGTGAAGTTCACGGAGCAGGGCGAGGCGATAGCCGAGAAGTACGCCGACCGCCGGATCGCCGAGCGCGAGCTCGAACAGATGCTCGACGCGCAGATCCGCGCCCGCCACGAGGCGAACGAGGAGCCGACGGAGGACGTCCCCGAGGAGTGGGTCGACGCGATGGAGACGATGGTGCCCGCGGCCCGAAGCGAGTACCGCGCCCTGTTGAACGCCGACGGGTTCGTCTCGTACTTCGGACAGGCGACCCCCATCTCCGTCGTCGAGGACCTCAACCTCGGCTCCCGGCCCGCCTCCCGAAGCGGGGAGCGCGCCGTCGAGGACCTGCGGGCGATCCCGTGGGTGTTCTCGTGGACGCAGACCCGCCTCATCCTCCCCGGCTGGTACGCGCTCGGGTCCGGGCTCGACGCTTACCTCGAGGAGGCGGGCGAGGAGGCGGGGCTCGCGACGCTCCGGGAGATGTACGACGAGTGGCCGTTCTTCCGGACGACCCTCGACAACGCCGCGCTCGCGCTCGCGCGGACCGAGCCGGAGATCGCCGCCGAGTACGCCGACCTGGCCGACGACGACCTCCGCGAGCGCTTCTTCCCGCGGCTCGTCGGGGAGTACGAGCGCGGGCGCGAACTCGTGCTCGCGGTCAGCGGTCGTGACGAGCTCATCCGGCGCGACTGGCTCGCCGAGAGCCTCGACCGGCGGAACCCCTACGTCGACCCCCTCAACCTGCTCCAGGTCGACCTGCTCGGGCGGGACGACCGGACCGACGACGAGGAGCGGACGCTCCGGCTCACCGTCAACGGGATCGCCGCGGGCATGAAGAACACCGGGTGACGCCCGTCGCGGACGGTCGCCCGCCCGAACGTTCGGCGTCGGTCCGCGCGCGTGATGTCGGCCCCGCGGATGTGCCGCGGCCGCTACCCGCCGCGGGCGGTGTAGCCGGCGTCCTCGACGGCGGCCACGAGGGCCGCGGCGTCCGCGTCGCCGTCGACGCTCGCCCGTCCGTCCTCCCGGTCGGCCGTCGCGTCGGTCACGCCGGACACGTCCCGGAGCGCCTCCTCGACCGTCCGTTCACAGTGCTCACAGGACATCCCCTCGACGTCGATGGTCGTCGTCATACGGTCGCCCGTACGTCGCCCGCACATTAGCGGGTTTCGCCTTCGATCGTTCGGGTGATTGGGCGTTCGAACCGTGGAATCGAAACCGGTTCGGCGGAGTGTTTTACTGCCCCCTCCGCCACGTTCCGGCATGCGCGACCTCGACGAGACCGACCACGAGATCCTCCGGCTCCTGCTGTCGAACGCCCGCCGGCCCTACAGCGACATCGCGGACGCCGTGGGGCTCTCCGCGCCGGCCGTGTCGGATCGGGTGACGCGGCTCCGGGAGGCGGGCGTCATCGACCGGTTCACCCTCGCCGTCGACCGGTCGCAGCTCCGCGGCGGGATCCAGGTGTTGATCACGCTCGACGTGGGCGACGCGAGCGTCGCGTCGGTCAGGGAACACCTCCTGGACGAGAGCGCGGTCGAGCACGCGTTCACCACCGCGGGAGGCGACCTGATTCTCTACGCCAGGGTGCCGGACAACGACGTCGCCGGGTGGCTCGCCGACGCCCGCCCCGTCGTCCACCGCGCCGTCCTCGAGGGCGTCGGCGAGCCACCCGGCGACGTCG
>NZ_NHPJ01000141.1 GCF_002252985.1 Halorubrum halodurans
GCCCCTCACCTCTCACCTGTGTCCGCCCCCGACCGGGGAGAGGTTCGCCACGAAGGGAGGCGTTAAGCCGGCGGCTCCGAACGACGAGGCATGAACGACCGGATCGTCGACGTGGAGTGGGTNNTCGACGCCCCGGACGTCGTCGTGGTCGACGTCCGCGACGCCTGGGAGTACGAGGGGATCGGCCACCTCCCCGGCGCGGTCTCCGTCCCGTTCGACACGTTCCGCGCGGAGGAACACGGCGCGGCCGAGGCCGGCATGCTCCCCGGCGCGGACGCCTTCGCCGCGATCGCCGAGGGCGCCGGGATCGCCCCCGACGACGAGATCGTCGCCTACGACGACACCCACGGCGTCTTCGCGGCGCGCTTCCTCGTCACCGCCGAACTGTACGGCCACGACCCGGCGCGGCTCCACCTGCTCGACGGCGACTACTCCGTCTGGAACCGCTCGCGGCCGACGACGACCGACGAGCCGGACGTGACCGCATCGACGTATCCGGCCGCCTTCCGGACCGACGGCCCCCTCATCGACCGCGAGGCGATGGCGGCCGCGGTCGACGACCTCGACGCGACGATCGTCGACACCCGCGAGGCGTGGGAGTACGAGGAGGGGCACATCCCCGGCGCGGTCCGGCTGGACTGGCGCGAACTCGTCGACACCGACGCCCGGACGATCCGGCCCGAGGCGGAGCTGCGGGAGCTGTTGGCGGAGCGCGGGATCGGCCCCGACGGCCGGGTCGTCCTCTACTGTAACACCGCGCGCCGGATCAGCCACACCTACACCGCCCTCCGCGCGCTCGATTACCCGGAGATCGCGTTCTACGAGGGGAGCCTGACCGAGTGGGAGCGGGAGGGCGGCCGGCTGGAGACGGGCGATTCGGAGCCACCTGAGAACCACTCGTGATACCGTCTCTCCGTCCGTGGAAGTTCCAATCGCTCAGTACGGATCGGGTCCATTCGACGATGAGAAAAACGGCGATTTAATCCATCGAACGTACGTAGTACGCTCCGCGCGACTCGCTGCCGTGTCCGATCAGGTCCCCGGAGACGTTTTCGCTCTCTCGATAGTCGCCGGCAGTTGTTGGAGCCTTCGGCTACTACGCCGTCAGATCTGGGAGATAATCGAATCGCTGGGCGGTATCGAACGCCTCATCGTTGGGCTGTTCATGGTCGTCGGAATCGATCACTCCGGTGAGGTTCTCGTAGCCGTTCTCGCTTTTCGTCCGCTCTGGATGGCTCTTCGGGACGATCGTTCCTTTGACCGGTTGGAACGAGGGGTTCGGATCGGCGTCCTCGCCGGGTTGGCGTTCCTGCTATTGACGCCTTTTAGCTCCGGTTTGTTCTACTTCGTCGTCCCGCAACCGGATTCCAGAACGGTGGCTATCGTCCTACAGGTCGTTCGCAACGTTTCCGTTGCTCTGCTTATCGGAAGCAGCATCCTCCCACGGATCTCCTCCGGATTCTCGTCATCCTCGTGAGTTCCGAACGAGACGCCGATCCGGCTCCGTCGAGGACGTAATGCGGGTCCGTTGGCGTCGTCTACGCCAGCGCGATCCCGGCACCGACGGCGAGACTCGTCAGCGCGAGGCCGACGAGCGCGACCGTCGTCCGGTCGTGGCGTCCGTCGAGGTCGTCGTCGGAGTCGAACCCGGCGAGACCGGTCAGAACGCCCAGACCGACAGCGACCGCGGAGAGGCCACCGGCGAGTGCCAGCGTCGTCCAGAGTTCCAGTCCGTGCTGTGCGACTTCTCGTGTAGCCGTCCCGGCGAGAAGGACGCCGGTCGCCATCGGGGCCGCGGCTGTCGCTCTGTTGGAGGGCATCGATTGAATTTCCAACGTAAGTCTCAAAACGGTGGCGATGCCGTTCCGCAGACGGTAGTCAGTACGGAGAGGGCGGTTCGTATCAGGTCTCGTTGTTCGGGTTAAAGGCGTAGTAGACCACGGTCATCGCGACCCCCATCGCCACCGGTCCGAAACTTCCGCCGCCCGGAAGCAGGAGTCGAACGGCGAACACGCCCACAGCGGAGACGAATCCGACGAGAAGCGCGTAGGAGACGCGGGACAGTCCACGCACTCGGTCATCTAATTGTCGGTATCCGTCTCGAAGAGAGTCCATACGCGTACGTACCGTAGACGGTGGGATGTGTCTTTTCGTTGGGCATACGGTCCTGCTTAGCGGGGCTCACTGGGTTGGCCGTCAAACGAACGAGACCGCGGGACCGAACCCGTTCCCTATCCGGCGAGCGCTCCTGTCAGTTCTTACGGAGTTCAACGGAGCCGGACGGACTTGTTCGGGTGGGTTCGTTTAAGACCCCCCGGCGACAGGTACGACCATGAGCGAACAGCAGCCGCGATCCGACGAGCAGGAGTCTCGCGGGCGCGACGACGCGGACCGATTCGCGGGCGAGAAGAACGAGGACCTCCGGAGCCGGGACGTGACCGAGGGTGCCGACCGCGCGCCCCACCGGTCGATGTTCCGCGCGATGGGGTTCGACGACGAGGACCTCTCCTCGCCGATCGTCGGGGTGCCGAACCCCGCCGCCGACATCACGCCCTGTAACGTCCACCTCGACGACGTGGCCGACGCCGCGCTCGACGGGATCGACGCCGCCGGCGGGATGCCGATCGAGTTCGGCACCGTCACCATCTCCGACGCCATCTCGATGGGGACGGAGGGGATGAAGGCGAGCCTGATCTCGCGGGAGGTGATCGCCGACTCCGTCGAGCTCGTCTCCTTCGGCGAGCGGATGGACGCGCTCGTCACCGTCGCGGGCTGTGACAAGAACCTGCCCGGCATGATGATGGCGGCGATCCGGACGGACCTGCCGAGCGTCTTCCTCTACGGCGGCTCGATCATGCCCGGCCAACACGAGGGACGCGACGTGACGATCGTCCAGGTGTTCGAGGGCGTCGGCGCGTACGCCGAGGGCGACATGAGCGGCGAGGAGCTCGACGAGCTGGAGCGACACGCCTGCCCCGGCGCGGGCTCCTGTGGCGGGATGTTCACCGCGAACACGATGGCGTCGATCTCGGAGGCGCTCGGGCTCGCGCCGCTCGGCTCCGCCTCCGCGCCCGCGGAGGACGAGGAGCGCTACGAGGTGGCCGCCGAGGCCGGCGAGCTCGTCATGGACTGTATCGAGAACGACCGCCGACCCTCGGACGTCCTCACGCGGGAGTCCTTCGAGAACGCGATCGCCCTCCAGACCGCCATCGGCGGCTCGACGAACGGCGTGTTACACCTGCTCGCGCTCGCGGCCGAGGCCGACGTCGACCTCTCGATCGAGGACTTCGACGAGATATCGAGACGGACGCCGAAGATCGCGGACCTCCAGCCCGGCGGCTCGCGCGTGATGAACGACCTCCACGAGATCGGCGGCGTCCCGGTCGTGATCCGTCGACTGCTGGAGGCCGACCTGTTCCACGGCGACCAGCTGACCGTGACCGGCAACACGATCGAAGCGGAGATCGCCGAGCTCGAGGCGAACGGCGACCTCCCCGACGACGACGCGATCGACGCCGACTTCCTCTACTCCGTCGACGACCCCAAGGAGGCGGAGGGCGCGATCAAGATCCTGGACGGGAACCTCGCGCCCGACGGCGCGGTGCTGAAGGTGACCGGCGACGACGCCTTCTACCACGAGGGGCCGGCGCGGATCTTCGAGAACGAGGAGGACGCCATGGAGTACGTCCAGTCCGGCGCGATCGAGTCGGGCGACGTGATCGTCATCCGGAACGAGGGGCCGACGGGCGGTCCCGGCATGCGCGAGATGCTCGGCGTGACCGCCGCCGTCGTCGGCGCGGGCCACGAGGAGGACGTGGCGCTGCTCACAGACGGCCGCTTCTCGGGCGGGACGCGCGGCCCGATGATCGGCCACGTCGCCCCCGAGGCCGCGGTCGGCGGTCCGATCGGCTTCCTCGAGGACGGCGACCACGTCACGGTCGACATCCCGAACCGCGACCTCACGGTCGACCTCTCCGAGGCGGAGCTCGCGGAGCGCGCGGAGGGATGGGAGGCGCCGGAGCCGCCCTACGAGGGCGGCGTGCTGGCGAAGTACGGCCGCGACTTCTCCTCGGCGTCGATCGGCGCGGTGACGAACCCGCGGCTCACGCCGGACGAGTAGGCGACGAGGAGAGGGCGGGGAACGCGGCGGACGGAGGCCGCGACGAGCCACGATCCGTCGCGGGGCCGTCCCGAGGCGGTCGCTCAGTTCTTCGACCCGTCGAGATCGACGCCCCCGTCGGTCTCCGCGACGTGGACCGACTCGGCACGCCAGACGTTGCTCCGGCGCCCGGCGCGGGAGAGTTCCAGCCGGACGACGGAGCCGGCGGGCAGGTCGGCGACGCGGTCGCGCGCGGTCCCGTCGGCGTAGTCGACGATGTGGTACGTCTCGTTGCGCGGATGCGCACGTACTGCGGCGTGATCGTGATCGTTCTGTTCGGAAACGACGGTGAACTTGTTCGACTTCGCCATCTTACTCCATTATAATTGGAAACCATACTTCAAGACTTCGTATAGTTACTCGGGTGGTGCTGGGGGTGATACTAGGAATATAAGGGGTCTCGCGGTCCGCCCGCGGGCCGGGCGTCGCGGTCCCGGCCTACGCGTTACACTCGGCGAGCCACTCCTGGGCCCACTCGCCGATCTCGGTGAAGACGGGCGCGAGCGACTCGCCCTTGTCGGTGAGGCTGTAGTAGGTCGCGACGGGGGCGTCCTCCTCCATCCGTCGGTCGACGAACCCGGACTCCTGGAGGTCGTCGAGCACGCGCGAGAGGGTGCGGGCGTTCGCGTCGGTCTCGCGTTTGAGCTCGTTGAACCGCCGCTCGCCGTTCTGGAGCTCGTAGAGGACGACGAGCCGCCACTGCGATCCGATCTGCTCGATCGAGTCGACGATCGGGCAGGGTGTGTCGACCGTCGACGCCGCCTCGTCGGTCGTGTCCTCGCCGGTCGCGGACTCGCCGGTCGCCGCCCCCTCCGTCGTCGCGCTCTCCGCCGCCGAGTCCGTGCCCGTGAGATCCTGTGATGACATGGGTGTTACCTACTAACCCATTTGTCCGGGAAGCGATATATAGGTTGCGTTCGTACACGTAGTTACACGATGATAGCTGAAATCACGACGATACCGCTCCAGCTCGACACGCCGGCCGCCGGCGAACTGTTCCTGCTCGGTCGCCTGGTGTTCGGTGCGACCCTCGCGTTCATGGGTCTCAACCACTTCATGGACGTCGACACGATGGCCGGCTACGCGGAGTTCAAGGGCCTCCCGGCGCCGCGCTTCTCGGTGATCGCCTCCGGGACGCTGTTGGTGCTCGGCGGGCTCGGGGTCGCGGCCGGGGTGTATCCCGTCGTCGCGGCCGGCGGCCTCGCCGTCTTCCTGCTCGTCTCCGCCGTGACGATGCACGACTTCTGGTCCGTCGACGACCCCGAGGAGAAGCAGAACGAGATGACGAGTTTCCTCAAGAACCTCTACGGCGCCGGCGCGGCGCTCGCGCTGCTCGCGGTCGGCGGGACGGCGTGGCCGTACGCGGTCGGGGCCGGCCTGTTCTAGGTCCGCTCGACGCGCTTGACGGCTCGTCGGCCGCTCGCCGGCGTACGAACCGCCTTCGATCCCCTGGCAACGCCTTTCACGATGGACGTCCACGCTCGGGTATGAGCGACCCGCCGTCGACCACCGGACTCCACCACGTGACGAACATCTGTACGGACATCGACGAGACCGTCGCGTTCTACGAGGACGTCCTCGGCTGGCACACGGTCAAGCGGACCCAGAACTACGACGATCCGGGGACGCCCCACTACTACTTCTCGTCGACGCCGGAGGGCGAACCGGGCACCACCGTCACGTACTTCGAGTATCCGAACTCGCGCGGGAACCCCGGCCCCGGCGCGAGCCACCACTTCGCGTTCGGCGTCGACGACGAGGAGACGCTCCGCGAGTGGCGGTCACACCTGCGCGAGCAGGGCGTCAACGTCTCCGAGGTCAAGGACCGCACCTACTTCAAGAGCATCTACTTCAGCGACCCCGACGGCCTCGTCTTCGAGCTCGCGACCGACGGACCCGGATTCACCCGCGACGAGGACGACCCCGGCTCCGAGACGATCGACCCGTTCGAGCGGGGCTACGGGAACTGACTCGGGACGTCAGGGCGGCGGGCGGCCGGGTCGTCGCGGTCGTCGGCGCGCCTCACCGCGTTCGATCCCCCTCGACGAGCCCCGCGAACCGGTCGAGCGCCCGCCGGCAGACCGGGACGTATCCGGCGGCGACGAGCGGGACCTCGATGACGACGCGACACCGGTCCGCGTCGCCGGCGTATCCCTCGACGCGGTGGCCGGTCGCCGGGATCCCGGCGACCCGCCACTCCCAGCGGCGTCCCGAGTACGACGTGAGACGGAACGGTACCCAGACGCCGGCGACGCGGACGCGGCCGCGGGTTCCCGCCCGGACGTATCGGTCCTCGCTCTCGACGGCCCCGATCGCCGGGCTCCAGTCGGGCCACGTCCGAGTATCGCGTAACGCCTCCATCGCCACCTCCGGCGCCACGCGTACCTCGCGGGCGACGGCCAGCGTCCGTCCCTCGCGCGCCACGCTCGACGACCCGGAGCGGGTCGATCCGGGGCTCGACGCGTCGCTCGGCTCCGTCGGATCGGTCACATCCCCCGTCCGCACCGCGAAGCGATAAGCCCCCGTGTTACGATCTCCTATAGGTATATTAATACTGGGTATCCCTTTCGACGAAGCGTTAATACGTCGATCCGCGCTATCGCTGTCACCATGACCGACACGGACCGCGACACGATGAAGGACGTCTCACACACCGCCCCGAACGACACCTCGGCCGGGGCCGTCTGGGAGCGAGGCCGAGGTCCCGTCGAGGAGGAAGAGGAGGAGTAGTCAGCCCTCGTTCCGTTCCGCGCCCCCGTTTCCTCCGCTCTCCTCGTTCGACCTCGTCGGCTCACCCGAGGGCGACGCCGGCGGCGGGGACCCGGCCGGCGGCTCCCGCCCGAGCATCGCCAGAAGCGAGGACCACGCCTCGTTCCGGTCGGCTCCCTTCGAGAGCTTGACGCCGTCGAACGACGCCGCCGCGTGTCTCGTCTCCGGACCGAGGTGGTCCATGTGGGCGGCGATCCACGCGAACCCGCCGCCCGAGAGCGTCAGGACGGCGAAGGATCCCCACGACGCCGCGGCCGAGAGGCCGGCCGCGCCGACCGCGACGCCGGCGACGACGTAGACGAACGCGAGGAAGACGAGAAGCACCGTCACCGTCGCGAGCAGGTCGTTGACGGCGGTGACGCGGGCGTTGTAGTCGATCCACTCGGCGTAGCTGCGGAGCAGGCGCTCGTCGAAGCCGGGCGGCGTCGATCCCCCCTCGTCGCCGTCCGCGGAAGCGTCTCGACCGCGCTCGGCCGCGATCAGCGCGTCCACGTCCGCGACGCTCAACCCGCCGCGGAGGTCGGAGGCGGTGTAGGTGACCGCGGCCACCCCCGTGGAGACGAGAAGGAGCACTCCGCCGGCCAGCGTGAAGGGATTGAGGAACCCGCCGAGGTCGAACTCGGTCTGAACCACGATCGACCCGCCGGTGACCACGATCCCGATGAGAACGAGGTTGGCCTTGAGGATCTCGATGGCCTTGGTGTCGATCTCCCGGAGGCGTTCGACCTGGTAGGTGAACGTCGTCCGCAGCTCCTCGCGGGCCGTCGCGGCGACCGCGGGGTCGACGTCCGGGCCGGACTCGCCGTCGGGAGCGCGCCGGTCGTTTTCACCCTCCGTCATGCCGGGACCGTACTCGAGAGGGTCTGGTAAGCCTGTCGCCGTCCCGTCCTCGGCACCGACGGGACGTACTCGCCGGGACGACGGGGCCGACGCTCCGTGTCGACGGCGAGGAACGGGGTCTCACTCGACGTCGGCCGCCTCCGTGCCCGGCTCCCGTGGCGGGAGGTAAAACGACACGGTGTTCCCGCCGGCGTCGCGCTCGATGTCGAGTTCCCCGCCGAGCGACTCGATACACCACTTCATCACGAACAGGCCGAGGCCGGACCCGTGGGACGTGCTGGTGCGGCCGTCGGGATCGAACAGGCCGTCGACCTCGGCGTCGGGGATCCGCGGGTTCGTGTCGCTGACGTCGATCTCGACCCTGCCGGTGTTCGGCGAGGGGCCGACCTCGACCGTCACGCTGGGCGTCGGCGTCTCGGCGTGGACGATCGCGTTCTCGACGGCGTGTGCGATCGCGTACTCGAAGGCTCTGTCGACGTGGATCCACATCGGGCACCGATCGATCACCGTGAGGTCCGCCGACGGGTACGTCGCGGCCGTCGATTCGACGACGGCCTCCGTCGCGGCGCCCGCGTGGCGGCACTCGCGGTTCGCCTCGGAGTCCTCGACGGCGTGCTGGAGTTGTTTGACCGCGTCCGCGAGCCCGCCGACGCTCGCCGCCCGCGAGACGACGGTCTCGGCCGCGTCGCGGACGGCCGGCGTGCTCGACTCCTCCCGGATACGCTCGCTGTACCCGACGAGGGCGGTCACGTCGTTCCGGAGGTTGTGTCGCAGGACGCGCCAGAGCAACTCCTCGCGATGGGTCGTCTCGTAGTGATCGGTGATGTCGCGAACCTCCGCACGGACGCAGTCGTCGCTGCCGACCGCCGCCGGCGAGAGATGGAACTGAACCCAGACCAGCTCGCCGCTCGCGCGCTTGACCCGCCATCGGAACCGCCGTGTCTCGCCCGCCGCGGCCGCGCGGAGTCGCTCGATGAACCCCGCCTCCGAGTACGAGTAGGTGTTCGCCGTGTACCGCTCCGGGGTGACCCGACACAGGGTCGGGAACGGGTACCCGAGAACGGTCGACAGCCGCTCGTTCGCGTCGAGCAGCGTCCCGGAGACCGAGTCGTACAGCCCGATCCCGACGTGAAGCGTCTCGTACTCCGGCGGCAGCTCGGTGGCCGCGTCGATCTCCGTCCCCATGCGTTGTCGGCGATCCGGACGACCGATAGATAACGGCTCCTAAGAGCGGTACGTACCGGTCCGTACCGCTCCCGAGCCGGTCCACTGGCCGGGATGGGACGAGTCGACCGCGGCGAGCTCGACGGCTACCGCGCGCACGGCGACGCCTGGACGGACGAGTGAGGGCGGACGCGGGCCGGACACGGGCCGGACACGAGCCGGACACGAGCCGGACACGAGCCGACCGTTCTCGCGGCTGATACCCGCGGGCGTGGATTTAACCCGGTCCCTGCCGGAGCCGTCCCCATGATAGCGGTCGACGCCCTCGAGAAGACGTACGGCGGGTTCGCGGCGGTCGTCGACAGCACCTTCTCGGTCGAGGAGGGCGAGGTCTTCGGCATCGTCGGCCCGAACGGGGCCGGCAAGACGACGACGCTCAAGGTCCTCGCCGGGCTGATCGAGCCCACCTCGGGCGAGGCCCGCGTCGCCGGCTACGACTCCACCGACCCGGCGATGCGGCACCACCTCGGCTTCCTCCCCGAGGAGTCGCCGCTGTACGAGGAGATGACGGCGACGTCGTATCTCCGCTTCTTCGCCGACCTCTACGAGGTTCCCCGGCCCGTCGCCGACGAGCGGATCGAGCGCGCGCTCGACCGGCTGGAGCTCGACCACCGCGACCGACGGCTCGGCGACGTCTCGAAGGGGATGAAACGGAAGGTCGCCATCGCGCGGTCGCTGGTGAACGACCCAGACGTGCTGGTGTACGACGAGCCCGCCTCCGGGCTCGATCCGGTGACGACGAACTCGGTGCTGGAGTTCACCCGCGAGCTCCGGGCTGCGGGCAAGACCGTCGTCTTCTCCGCGCACAACCTGTATCACGTCGAGTCCGTCTGCGACCGCGTCGTCATCATGAACGAGGGGCGGATCGTCGCCCGCGGCACGGTGGAGGAGATCCGCGAGCGACACGGCGAGACGACCTACCACGTCTACACCGACGTGCCGCCGGCACCGGCGTCGGGAGGGACCGAGGCCGACGCGGACGCGGTCGGGGACGCGGAGGAGGTCGGCGACCGGTACCGCACGGTCGTGCCGTCGATGGACGCGGTCGAGCGGGTGCGCGGGGCCGCCTCGGCGGCCGGCGGAACCGTGGTGGACATCCGCACTCGAGAGCCGAGCCTCGAGGACGTCTTCCTCGACCTCGTGGGACGGCCGATGCCCGGCCGTCGCGGCGGCGGCGAGGCCGAGGGGGCCGAGTGATCCGCCGGGCGACCCGCCGGATCGCGCGCCGATCCCGGCGCGTCGTTCGCGTCGCGAGATGGGAGGCGTCGCGGGCGACCGGCGGGGTCGACCGCCGAACCCTGCTCGCCGCGGTCGCGTTCCTCGCCGTCGCCGGGGGCGTCTTCGGCGCGGGCGCGGCGACCGGCACCGTCGGACTCGACGTGGACCGGGACGTCTACCGGGTCGGCGTCGATCCGGCGTCGCCGTACGCGGACGCGGTCGAGGGCGAACCCGCCCTGACCGCCGTCCCGATCGAGGAGGCGACGCTCGGATCGACGGTCGACCTCGTCGTCCGGGAGGTTCGCGGCGGCGGGAGCGGTCCGGCCGACGTGTTCGTCCGTGCGGTCGACACGCCGAAGGGTGAGGCGGCGGCCGCGTCGTTCCGGGAGGCGGTCGACGCCCACAACGAGCGGTTGATGGCCGCGGAGTCGAACGGGACCGCCGCGTTCCCGGTCGTCGTCACGCTCCGGTACGTGAGCCGCGGGTCGGCGCTCGACGACGGGAGGACGGTCGGCGACGCCTCGACGGCGGGAGCCGCGAGCGACGCCGACGGCAGCGACGACGCGGGAGCCGCGGTCGACGACGGGGGCGACGACGGGATCCGGGGCGACGGCGACGACGTCGACACCGGGGCCGGATCGGGAACGGACGACGGCGACGGTGGCAGCAACTCCGGCGGGAGCGTCGACGGAGACGCCGTCGACGGAGAGCGCGGCGACGACGGCCGGTGGTTCCTCGGCGGCGGAGGAACCGGGGACCTCGCGATCCCGTCGATCGGCGGCGGGGCGTTCGGCGCGAGCTCGACCGGGTCGCCCGGATCGATCACGCCGCCGTTCCCGTTCGCGTCGCTCGTGTTGGCGTTCGCGTTCCTCGTGCCGATGAACTTCCTCGCGCAGGCGTACGGCTCGTCGGTGCTCGAGGAGCGGACCAACCGCCGGGGCGAGCCGCTGCTCGTCACCCCGCTGTCGCCGGCCGAGATCGTCGCGGGCAAGACCCTGCCGTACGTCGCGGTCGCGGTCGCCGTGACGGCGCTGATCGCGCTCGTCGTCGGCGGGGGACCGATCTCCGTGCTCGCGGTGCTCCCGATCGCGGCGACGTTCCTCGCCGCCACCTTCGTCGGCGCGGTGTTCGCGCGGTCGTTCAAGGAACTCACCTTCGTCACGGTCGCGGTGAGCGTCCTCCTCACCTCCTACGCGTTCGTCCCCGCGATCTTCACGAACGTCACGCCGGTCGCGCTGATCTCGCCGCTCACGCTCGTCGTCTTCGACCTCCAGGGGGAGGCGATCTCGGTCGGCGAGTTCCTGTTCGCGACGGGGCCGACCGCGATCGCCGCCGCCCTGCTCTTCGGGCTCGGGCTCGGCGTCTACCGCGAGGAGGACCTGTTCACCCAGAAGCCGGTGACCCGCAAGTTCCTCGACGCGCTCGCGGTCCGGCTCTCGGCGGTCGGCGAGGGCGTCCGCGAGTCGCCGGCGACGGGGGTCGCGGCCCGGCTCCCGCGGCGGGCCCGCGGGCCCGCCGCGGTCGCGTTCCTCACCGCGTGTACGATCCCGTTCGTCTTCGTCGCGGAGCTGCTCGCGGTCGCGGTGCTGTTCGCGCTGCCGATCACCGTCTCGATCCCCGTGCTGCTCGTCGTCATCGCGTTCGTCGAGGAGGTCGCGAAGAGCGTCCACCTCTACGCGGGGTTCGAACGCGGCGTCTTCGCCCGGACCGACCGGGTCGCGATCGCGGTCGGGCTCGCCTCCGGGCTGGGCTTCTTCCTCGCGGAGAAGGCGACCGCGGTGGTCCAGGCGGTCGGGCTCACGGAGCTGTACGTCGGCCGCGCCGCCTTCGGCTCCGTCGCGGGCGTGGCGGGGCTCTCGCCGCTTCTCCTCGCCGGGCTCTTCCTCGCGCCGCTCGCGCTCCACGGCGTCACGGCGTCGCTGTCGGCGGTCGGCGCGCGGCGGGACCGGACGAGGTACGTCCTCGCGCTCGCGGCCGCGACGCTGGTCCACGCCGCGTACAACGTCGGGGTGGTGAGCCTCCATGGGTAGCCGACTCACGGTCGCGAGACGCGAGGTCGCCGGGCTCCGCGCGGAGAAGACGATCCTGCTCGCGATCGCGATCCAGCTGTTCATCGCCGCGTTCTCGTCGTTTCTCGTCGTCGGGCTCGTCTCGATGTACGACCCCGGCGCGCTCGACGGCGCGGAGGTCGAGGTCGCGGCCGCCGGCGACGCGGTCGCGGACCTCGAACGCGCCGCCGCGGAGGTGCCCGGCGCGACGGTGACGCGCTACGAGGACGCCGCCGCCGCCCGGAACGCCTTCGACCGCAGCGCCGCCGACGCGGTGGCGATAGCGACCCGCGAGGACACGGGGCGGATCTCGGTCGCGGTGACCGCGCCCGACGCCACCGTCGAGACCACGGTGATCGTCGTCCAGCTTCGCGATCTCCTGCGCACCTACGAGCGGATCGAGCGCGTCGAGCGGGCGGAGTCGCTGAGTCGCCCGCCGCTTCCCGTCCCCGACTCGATCGGCTCCAGCCCGTACTTCACGTTCACGTACACCGTGTTGATCCCCGTGTTGGTGTTCCTCCCCGTGTTCATCTCGGGGTCGCTCGTCGTCGACTCGATCACGGAGGAGCTGGATCGCGGGACGCTCGAGCTGCTGCGTGTCGCGCCCGTGACGATCGGCGAGATCGTCGACGGGAAGGCGCTCGCGGCGGTCGCGATCGCGCCCGGCCAGGCCCTGCTGTGGCTGCTGCTCCTCGAACTCAACGGGACGCCGGTCGCCAACGTGCCGACGATCCTCCTCCTCATGACCGCGCTAACGACGTTGGTCGTCGGGGTCGCCGCGGGGATCGCCGCGGCCGCGCCCGACCGCCGGGCCGCCCAGTTCCTCTACTCGGTCGCCGTCCTCGTCCTCTTCGGCGGCGCGACCGCGATGGCGGGCGGGCCGACGAACGCGGTCGCGCGACTCGCCATCGACAGCGCCGACCCGGCGACGACGCTGACCGTCGCCGTCTACGCCGCGCTCGGAGCCGTGGCATATCTCGGCGTCCGGCGGCTCATTTCTGCGAACGGGATCGGGCAGTGAGCGTCTCGGAGCGAGGCGACGACGACGATCGTTCATAAAGCGAACGCAGTGGCGTCGCCGGCGGCTCCGCCGCCGGCTGCCAGAGACTCTTCGATTCTCGCTGGACGCGGCGAGCGTGGCGAGGTACGAACGAAGTGAGTACCTCGATAAGCGAGCGGCGAAGCCGCGAGCCGCGAGCAGCGAGGCCGGGGAGGCGTGAAGTGCGGGGCGGAGTCGTGCGGGACAGAAGTCCGAGGAGACCTCTCCGGTCGCCCTGCCGGGCGTGGGGAGCCCGTGTCCATCATCGTCGTTCCCACAGCGTCTCGATACGTTCCTCGAGGCGATCCGCGACGAGACGACACACGTCTCGATGGTCGTTCGGCCACTGCGCGTCCCGCGCGTCGGGCGTCGCCGCGTCCGGGGGCGGATGGAAGTGGCTCCGCGTGTTGTGTACGTTCGGGTGGCGGTCCCACCGACACGCCCACGTCCCGTCTCGTCGGTCCTCCCGGTAGTGAACGGAGAAGTCGTCGTTGCGATACCAGCGGATCTCGATGCGAGCCGAGGCGTCGCTCGGGTAGTACTCGTCGGAGAGGTCGATCCGGAGATGGCTGTTTCCGTCCTCCACGATCTCCGCGGATTCGGTCAGCCGACTCCCGGAAAACCGGGATCGGATCCGTGCCAAGACGGATCGGTCTATCGGTGCGGGGCTCGCCCCGTCGTCGGCCGGCACCATCGTTAGCCGTGTGACGGGGCCGTCGAGCCGGCGACCTTTCGCCGGGCGCGTTCGTGGAGGCGACGCTCCTCGATGGCGGTGGCCCACTCGCCGAGGTCCGCGTACACGTCGTCGATCCGTCCCGCATCGAACTCGAGGACGTCGACCTCGGCGGGCGAATCGGCGTCGTATTCGTCGCGAAACGCCTCGATCCGGTCCGTCAACTCCGAGACGCCGGCCTGTAGCTCGTCGAGGGTGCGTTCCCGCGCCAGCGTGTTCACCCGTCGCCACTCGAAGTAGTCGTCGTTGCGTCCGTACCGGACCGGCCGACCCTCGTGGCGGACGACGATGCCGAGATCGGCATAAAAGGAGAGGTGTGTCCGCGCCGACTCCGCCGAACAGTCCGCCCGGTCGGCGATCTCGGCGGCCGTCATCGGCTCGCGCGCGTGAAGTACCGCTCCGTAGACGCGCCCTTTCGTGTCCTCGCCCTCGAACGGTTCATCGAACGGAGGCGGACCGTCGCGACGGAGGTCGTCCATCACGTCCGTCCCAACGACGTTCGAACAAATATGTCTTTCTACGGCTGAAATATATTGTCTACATCCGGCAATGAGCGCGTCCGAACTCGCCGGCCTCGAGTCATCCGCCGAACGCGCCCAGACTCGACTGGAGGTCGCGGTCGGGCACCTCCTCGGTCAACTCGTACCCCACCAGCGACCGGGCGTCGACCGCGTACGTCGACCCGTTGCGGTCGAGCACCAGCACCCGGCCCTTCCAGCCGCGGACCGTCCCGGCCGCCATCGTCTCCGCGACCGGCCGCTCCGCGAGGTCGAGCCCGTACTCGAGGTCGAACCGATCGATCGGGTCGAACCGGTCGACCAAGGCCTCCCACGCCGCGCCGTCGACGTCCCGGCCGAAGCCGTCGAGCTTCGTCGGCACCCGGACGCGGTCGACGAGGTCCGGTCCGCTCGCGAGTTCGGCCTCGACCTCGCGGGCGACCCGACCGTCGGGGAACGTCCGGACGTGGGTCGCCCGGTCGGCCCCCTGCTCGCGGAGCCGCGTCTCGAGCCGCCACAGCCGGGTGACGCCCACCTTGAACGTGTCGGGCGCGAACGCCGCGAGGTACATCGCGTGCGCCTCGTGGCAGTCCATCTCGTCCTTGAGACACGTCCCGGTACACCGCGCACACACCCAGACGCCCGAGTGCGCGTCACAGTAGGGGGCGTCGTCGGCGTCGCAGGGGACGTGGCCGCCGTCGTGGACCGTCCCGGCACACCGGCGGTCGCCGAGTCCGAAGGAGAGGTCCGTGCCGGGGGCCGCCTCGACGAACTCCACCTCGCCGTCGGCGGCGACGTAGAGCCCGCCGCCGGAGCCGGCGGCGGTCGCACCGGCGTCCGCCCTGCTCGCGTCGCTGTCGGATCCGCCATCACTCTCGCCGACGCCACCCGTCTCGTACCCGACGACCTGCACGGTCGGAGTAGGGGAGTGAGCGACTAATAACGTTCGCACCGACGGGTACCCCGCGGTCCTTTACCCGCTCTCAGCGCCGTGAACCCCGCGCTCGACGGCCGCCGCCAGCCGCTCGCGCGTCCGGTGGCTCGACTCGGCGTCGGTCCGAACCTCGATCAGGTGGGAGCCGTCCGCGTCGCGGGCGCGGCGATACGCCTCGGCGAGCGCGCCGGTCGGGTCCGCCACGTCCGAATCGGATCCGTCGTCCGATCCCTCATCCGATCCGGGTCGGGCGTCGATCCGGGCGTACTCGAGCCCGTGGAGATCGGCCATCGGCTCGAACTCGAGCCCGTGCGGCGTCTTGAACTCGGCCGTGAAGGGCGGGTCGAACGACTCGATCGGGAGCGCGTGGAAGATCCCCCCGCCGTCGTTGTTGACGAGCACGATCGTGACGTCGACGTCGCACCGATCGATCGCGAGCAGGCCGTTGGTGTCGTGATACAGCGCGAGGTCGCCGACGACGAGCGTCAGGTCGTCGGTGGTCGCCGACCCCGCACCGAGCGCGCTCGAGACGATCCCGTCGATCCCGGAGACGCCGCGGTTGCCGAGGACCGTCAGGTTCGTCGTCGACGGCGGGGCGAACCGGTCGAGGTCGCGGACCGGCATGGAGTTCGAGACGAACAGCGTCGACGGGTCCGGGACCTCCCCGGCGACGACGCGGAGCACGTCGCCCTCGTGGAACCCGCCGGTGTCCACCGGATCGTCGCCGGCGGCGTCGGAGTTCCCCCGGTGAACCTCGCGAGCGACCCGGTCGGCCGCCTCCCACCGCCCGCGCCAGTCGGGGTCACCGCCGCCGGCGACGAGCCGCGAGAGGCGGGCACAGAGCCGGTTCGGCTCGGCGACGACGAGGTCCGTCGCCGCGAACTCGGCCTCGCGCCACCGCCCCGCGGGGTCGACCGCGTACTGGTCCGCGCCGGTGCCGGCGAGGTACTTCCGGAGCCGCTTCGAGGTCGGCGACGCGCCGAGCCGGAGCACGACCTCGGGGTCGGGCCAGCCGTCGGCGACCGTCGCTCCTCCTCCGGGCTCCGCCTCGCCCTCCTCGCCGCCGCCAGCGACCGCCGCCGAGAGGTACGCGTCGTAGGCCCCGATCACCGGCGCGACCCGCGTGTGTCCGCCGAACCGGACCCCCGAGAGCGGGTCGGCGAGGATCGGATAGCCGGTGGCGTGGGACAGCGCCGTGATCGCCTCCGGGTCGAGCCCCGGCGGGTCCGCCGGTCCGGCGACGATCAGCCCGCGGTCCGCGGCACACGCCTCGGCGAGCGCCCGAAGCGCCGTCTCCTCCGGCTCCGGCGAGCCCGGCGTCACGTCGACGTACGGTCCCTCGCGACCCGTCGCCGCGGTCGGATCGAGGTCGTCCGGCACGTCGCCGGCGACCGGCGTCGGCTCGAGCGGCTTCGCGAACGGGACGTTGAGGTGGACGGGCCCCGCGTCCGCGCCCTCCGCCGTCGCCACCGCGCGGTCGACCGTGGTGCGGAGCGACCGGAGCGCCCGCTCGTTCGCCGCCGGTTCGGGCAGGTCCGTGTAGAGGCGGACCGCGTCGCCGTACAGCTTCTCCTGGTCCGCGGTCTGGTTGGCTCCCGAGTCGCGGAGCTCCGGCGGGCGGTCGGCGGTGAGCGCCAGAAGTGGCACTCGGGCGTTGTCCGCCTCCATCACCGCCGGGTGGTAGTTGGCGGCGGCGGTGCCGGAGGTACAGACGAGCGGCGTTACACGGCCGGTCCGACGCGCCCGTCCGAGCGCGAAGTAGGCGGCGGAGCGCTCGTCGAGCTGTGAGTACAGGCGGAGCTCCTCGTGGCGCGCGGCGGCCACGGTCAGCGGCGTCGAGCGACTGCCGGGCGAGACGACGACGCCGTCAACGCCCATGGCCACGAGTTCGTCGACGATCGCCCGCGCCCACAGGGTGTTCCGGTTCGGTGCGGTCATCAGCGGAGATAGGTCGTGCCGAGATAAGTAACCCGGCAGGTCGCGGTCGGGCCGCGCGACGGCACGTCCCGCCGGTCGGTCCCTCACGGGAGCGGGTCGACCGCGTTCTACAACGCTTATACACGCCCGCGGCCTCCGATCGGACATGAGCGAAGACGACGCCGTCGAGGTCGAGTCGCCGGGCGAACCCGACGCGCCCGCCGACGCGAGCGAATCGGTCGAGACCGCCGACGCAGCCGAGGAGACCGAACCCGACGGGGAGGAGCCCGCCCTCGCCGACCGGGTCGCCGACCACGACGAGGCGCTCGCCGAGGAGGTGGCGGACCTCGAGGCGGAGCTCGCGGAGCACCGCGAGGAGGTCGACGAGCTGACGAGCAAGCTCGCGCGCGTCCGCGCCGACTTCAGCAACTACAAGCAGCGAGCCAAACGGAAGCGCGAGGAGATCCGCGAGCGCGCCTCCGAGTCGCTCGTCGAACGGATCGCGCCGGTCAGAAACGACCTCGTCCGGGCGCTCGACCAGGAGGACGGCAGCGACATCCGGCCGGGCGTGGAGTCGACGCTCGAGAAGTTCGACGAGGTGCTCGCCGAGGAGGGCGTCGAGCCGATCGAGCCGGAGCCCGGCGAGGAGGTCGACCCGGCGCGCCACCAGGTCATGCTCCGCGTCGACAGCGACCAGCCCGACGGCACCGTCCACGAGGTGTACGAGCCCGGCTACGAGATGGGCGACCGCGTCATTAGCGAGGCGCAGGTGACGGTCAGCGACGGCGGCGAGTGACGCACGTCCCGGTCAGTCCCTCGAGTCCCGGCCGCCGTACCGCTCCGCGAGCCCGTCGAGCGCGCCGTTCGCGGCGACGCCGTGCGGCACGGTGAGCGGCGACACCGACACCTCGCCGTCGACCACCGCCCGCCGGTCGGTCCCGACCGGGTCGGGGACCTCAGACTCGTTCATCCGGCCCCAGATCGGGTCGTCGAAGGTGACGCCGCCGTTCCCGTCGTGGTCGGCGGTCATGCCGTACCAGTCCGACGGGCGCGTGATCCGCATCGGCGCGGGGTCGTCGTCCGCGATCGGCGCGTTCACGTTGAGGTAGTCGACCGCCTCGAAGACGTCGGCGTCGACGGCGTTGTCGACGAGGTACCGCGTGGCGCGGGCGGCGTGATCGAACTCTCCCGGCTCCAGCTCGCGCCGCCACCAGTCCTCGTCGCCCGGAACGTACATCGACGTCGCCACCGCCGGGACGTCGAAGAACGCGGCCTCCACGGCGGCCGAGACGGTCCCCGACCGGCCGAGGACGTACGATCCGAGGTTCGCGCCCTCGTTACAGCCGGCGACGACGCAGTCGGCGTCCGGGACGAGCTCGTCGAGCCCGGCGACGACGCAGTCGACCGGCGTTCCGTCGACCGCGTAGCCGAGTTCGTGTTCCGACACCGTCACGCCGTCCGAAAGCGCCCGCCCGACCGACGAGCGGTCGCCGGTCGGGGCCACCGTCACGACGTCGTAGTCGTCCGCGAGGGCGTCGCGGAGGGCGCGGAGGCCGACGGCGTCGATACCGTCGTCGTTCGTCAACAGGATCCGGTCGGCGCTCACACCGGTCGGTGGGGCGGTTCGGAGAAAAGTCCATCGTCGCGTGGGGGGTTCGCGGGGCCGCTCGGTCCGTTCGGGGACGAACGGAAAAACACAGGTATCGCGGACGCGAGGAGTCGGTATGGGATTCGGCGACACGGCGAAGCGCATCCAGACGCTCGCCGACAAGGCGGAGCGCACGTATCAGAAGATCAACGAACTCCGGTCGGAGGTCGAGGAGACGCAGACCACGGTGCTCGACACCTCGGAGCGGGTCCAGGCGCTCGAAAACGAGATGGCCGAGCAGCGCGCGGTTCTCGACGCGATCGCCCGCGAGGTCGGCGTCGACCTCGACAGCGTGAGCACCGAAGCACACATCGCCGAGGCCGAGGCCGCCGGCGACGGAACCGAGACCGCCGACGGCGGCGAAGCCGGGGGCACCGACGGGAGCGGCGTCGACGGGGAGGACTGAGGCCCGAAATCGTCAGGCGTCCGCGGCCGTTCCGTCGCCGTCGGCCCGAGAGACGACCTCGGCGGGCACGCCCGCCACCGTCGTCCGCGGCGGGACGTCCTCGGCCACGAGCGAGTTGGCGGCGACGCGTGCCTCCTCGCCGATCGTGACCCCAGGGAGGACGACCGCGCCCGCGCCGATCATCGCGCGATCCCCGACCTCCACGTCGCCGAGGCGGTACTCGTTCTGGAGGAACTCGTGACACAACAGCGTGGCGTCGTAGCCGACGATCGCGTCGTTGCCGACGGTGATCCGCTCGGGCCAGAACACGTCGGGCGTCGACTCGAGCCCCCACGAGACGCCCGCCCCGACGGTCACGCCGATCCAGGAGAGGAGCCGGTTCTTGAGCCGGAGGCTCGGACAGATCCGCGCGAGGACGATCACGAGGTAGTTGCGCACGACGACGAGCGGCGACTTGGCGTCGGGCCACGACCACAGCGAGTTCCGAACCCCGCCGGTCCGGTGACGCTCCAGCCGGTCCGCGCGCGCCGCGCCGCCGACGTTCGATCCCTCCTCGGCGATCCCTCCTTCCCCTCCATCGATGGCGTCCTCGTCGCTCACGCCCGCCCGTTCGCGCGGCTTGGGTAAAAGGGTCGCTCCCGCTCGCCGCGGCCCCGCCTCCCCCGTGCGACGGTTCAAACGGGATGCCGACACAGACCGCTCACGCCGAACCGACGGCTCACGGCAGGCCTGAGCGGGTGCGCGGTCGACCGCCGTGAGGAGCGGAGACCGCCTGCTTGCCGCTTCCGTCCCCGCCGGACGCGGATCCTCCGCTCCGCACCGACTACTTCCGGAGATCGGCCATGTGTTCGGTCCGCTTCTCGAGCAGCTCCGGCTTCCCGATGTCGTGGCGGATCCGGACGCGGTCTCCCGCCGCCGACAGCGCCGCGTCCGCCTCGGCCTCCGCGGCCGCGATGGAGTCGCCGCGGCCGACGACCGCGAACGACCGCGACGTGGTCGTGTAGATCCCGTCCTCGCGCTCGTCGACGCTCGCGTAGTAGAGCAGCGCGTCGCCGACGCTCTCCTCGTCGACCGCGATCCGCGCGCCGCCGTCCGGATCCGTGGGATAGCCGTCCGGCACCGCGTACTTACAGACCGTCGCCTCCCCGGAGAACTCGAGGTCCGGCAGCGCGTCCCCGTCGCGGGCGGCGGTCAACACGTCGATGAACGGCGTCTCGAGGACCGGCAGCGTGTTCATCGCCTCCGGGTCGCCGAAGCGCGCGTTGAACTCGACGACCTTCGGTCCCGTCGCGGTCAGCATGAACTGGCCGTAGAGGACGCCCTTGTAGTCGGGGAGCGCGTCGACCACGGCGTCGAGCACGTCGAGCGCCGCCTCGTAGTCGCCGGACTCCATGAACGGGAGCGAGGCCCCGGTGTCCGAGTACGAGCCCATCCCGCCCGTGTTCGGCCCCTCGTCGCCCTCGTAGGCGCGCTTGTGGTCCTGGACCGCCGGCGTCGCGCGGAACTCGCCGTCGGCGACGAACGCCTGGACGGTGAACTCCTCGCCGACCAGTCGCTCCTCGAGGACGACGCGGTCGTACTCGGACTCGCGGAGGTACGCCTTCGCCTCCTCGGCGGTGACCTGATCGCCGATCACCTTCACGCCCTTGCCGCCGGTGAGGCCGGCGGGTTTCACGGCGAGGTCGCCGTCGTACTCGTCGACGTACGCGCAGGCGGCGTCCATGTCGTCGAACACCTCGAAGTCCGGACAGCCGGGCACGTCCGCCTCGCGCATGAACCGGCGTTGGTACGCCTTGTCGGTCTCCAGCCGGGCCTCCGCCTCCCGCGGGCCGAACGCGTACACGCCGGCGTCGTCGAGCGCGTCCGCGACGCCGGCCTCGAGGGCCGACTCCGGGCCGATGACCGCGAGGTCGGCGCCCACGTCGGTGGCGAGGTCGACGACCGCGTCCGCGTCGGTCTCCGCGATCGTCTCGAACCCGTCCGCGAGCCGCCGGATGCCGGGGTTTCGATTGCTCGCACAGGCGTACAGCGAACAGTCGTCGGCGAGCGCTCGGGCGATGGCGTGTTCGCGGCCGCCGCCGCCGACTAAGAGCACGGTCTCCGTCATGCGCGACCGATATCCGCATCGAAGTGTAAACCTTGCTCTCTCGATCGGTTAATCGATCCACGATCGTGTGTCATCACGGGACGGGATCGCGGCCGTGGCGTCGCGTTCGGGGGTGCTCGCGTCGTCTCGTCCGGGTCCGTGTAACGGGGTTTTTCCGACGCGCGGGCCAAACCGGCCCATGTCACAGCCGACCGAACGGAACCGGCTCGACGGGGAGCCGAGCCCGTACCTCCAGCAGCACGCCGACAACCCGGTGAACTGGCAGCCGTGGGGCGAGGAGGCGTTCGAGCGCGCTCGCGAACACGACGTGCCGGTGTTCGTCTCCATCGGCTACTCCGCGTGTCACTGGTGTCACGTCATGGAGGAGGAGAGCTTCGCCGACGAGGAGACGGCGGCGCTGCTCAACGAGTCGTTCGTCCCGATCAAGGTCGACCGCGAGGAGCGCCCCGACGTCGACAGCACCTTCATGACGGTCTCACAGCTCGTCACGGGCGGCGGCGGCTGGCCGCTGTCGGCGTGGTGTACCCCCGACGGCAAGCCGTTCTACGTCGGGACGTACTTCCCGCCGGAGCCGCGGGGGAACCACCCCTCGTTCCCGAAGCTGTGTCGCCGGATCGCCGACTCCTGGAACGACCCCGAGCAGCGGGAGGAGATGGAACGCCGCGCCGAGCAGTGGACCGCGAGCGCCCGCGACGAACTCGAGTCCGTCCCCGACCCCTCGGGCGCGAGCGACCCGCCGGGTTCGGACCTCCTCGACGAGGCGGCGGCGACCGCGATGCGCAGCGCCGACGAGGAACACGGCGGGTTCGGCGCGAGCGGGCCGAAGTTCCCGATGCCGGGGCGGATCGACCTCCTGTTGCGGGCGGCCTCGCGGAGCGGCCGTACCGAACTGCTCAGAGCGGCGACGCGGACGCTCGACGGGATGGCGACGGGCGGGATGTACGACCAGATCGGCGGGGGGTTCCACCGCTACGCGGTCGACCGCGAGTGGACGATCCCCCACTTCGAGAAGATGCTGTACGACAACGCCGAGCTCCCGGCGGTCTACCTCGACGCGCACCGCCTGACCGGCGACGCCGGCTACGCCCGCGTGGCCGCCGAGTCGCTGGCGTTCCTCGAGCGGGAGCTTCGCCACCCTGACGGGGGGTTCTTCAGCACGCTCGACGCACGCAGTCGACGACCCGCGAGCCGCGCCGGCGAGGACCCCGACGAGCGCGTCGAGGGCGCGTTCTACGCGTGGACGCCCGAGGAGGTCGACGCCGTCCTCGAGGAGCCGGCGGCGTCGATCGCGCGGGACCGCTACGGGATCGAGCCCGGCGGGAACTTCGAGCGGGGGACGACGGTGCCGACGCTCGCGGCCTCGATCGCGGAGTTGGCGGCGGAGTACGACCGGCCCGAGGCGGAGATCGAGGGGGTCCTCCGCGAGTCGCGGACCGCCCTCTTCGAGGCCCGCGAGGAGCGCCCCCGACCCGCCCGCGACGAGAAGGTCCTGGCGTCGTGGAACGGCCGGGCGATCTCGGCGTTCGCGACCGCGGGGACCGTGCTGGGCGAGTCGTACGCCGACCTGGCCGCGGAGGCGCTCGCGTTCTGCCGGGACCGGCTGTACGACGCCGCGGAGGGTCGGCTCGATCGGCGGTGGCTCGACGGCGACGTGGCCGGACCGGGCTACCTCGACGACTACGCGTTCCTCTCGCGCGGCGCGTTCGACGTGTACTCCGCCACGGGCGACGTCGACGCGCTCGCGTTCGCGCTGGAACTGGCGGCGGCGCTCGTCGACGACTTCTACGACCCGGACTCGGGGACGATCTACTTCACCCGTGACCCCGACGGCGGGGCGGCCGAGGCGGGCGGGGCGGCCGAGGCTGCCGCGACGGACGAGGCGGACGACCCCGGCTCGGGGGACGACGGGACGCTCTTCGCCCGGCCGCAGGAGTTCGCGGACCGCTCGACCCCCTCGAGTCTCGGGATCGCGGCGGAGACGCTCGCGCTCCTCGACGGCTTCCGGACCGACGACCGGTTCCGTGAGGTCGCCGAGCGAGTGGTGGCCGTCCACGCCGACCGGATCCGTGCGAGTCCGCTCGAGCACGTCTCGCTGGTTCGCGCGGCCGAGCGCGTCGAGACCGGAGGGATCGAGGTGACGGTCGCGGCCGAGACGGTGCCGACCGAGTGGCGGGAGACGCTCGCGGAGCGATACCTGCCCGGAGCCGTCGTCGTGCGCCGGCCGCCGACCGACGCCGGGCTCGACGCGTGGCTCGACCGGCTCGGCCTCGACGACGCGCCGCCGGTCTGGAAGGGCCGCGACGCCGACGGCGACGGGCCGACCGTCTACGTCTGCGAGGGCTTCGCCTGTTCGCCGCCCGAGACCGACCTCGACGCGGCGCTCGCGTGGCTCGCGGATCGCGAGTGACGCCGTCGCCGGCGCGTCCCGCCGACCGCTCCCGTCCGTCGATCGAACGCGCTTAATCGGTCGAGCGACCCGGGAGGTGTATGAAGCGGTACGATCTCCTCTATCGGCTCTACGACGAGTTCGACGCGACCGCGCTCCGGGAGCACCAGTCGTTCGTCGACCTGTTCCCTCCGGTCGACTCCCGCGTGGCGCTCGACCACTGGGAGGACGCGAGCGAGGAACTCGCCCGGCGGAAGACGGCGATCGTCGACGCGATCCCGCACGGCGAGACGTTCGCGGAGGTGGCGTCGTACGCCGACCGCGAGACCGCGTTCACCGCCCTCGATCTGTTGAACCGGTACGGTCGTTCGGTCAACGCCCTCGTGCTCGACGTCGACGAGACCCTACGATCGGCGGGCGGAACGGACAACGAGATCCCGCGCGAGACGCTCCACATGTTGGGGAAGATCCACGCGTCCGGCGTCCCGATCGTCGTCTGTACGGGCCAGACGCTGGAGAACGTCAAGGGGTTCACGATCCAGGGGCTCGGCAACGAGCTCGTCCACTCCGGCACGCTGTCGATCGTCTACGAGGCCGGAAACGGCGTGTTCACGCCCGGCCACGGCTCGCACACGAAACGACTGCTCTACGAGGACCTCGGCGAGGACGTGCGGACGGTGTTCGACGAGGTTCGGTCGCGCCTGCTGCCGACGGCCCCGCGGGACGTCCGCCGCGGCAGCCACCTCCAGGGAAACGAGTTCAACGTCACGCTGAAGCCGAACTTCGAGACCGGCGGCGACGCCGCCGACGCGGTGATCGACGACGCGTTGGTCCACCTGATCGACCTCCTCGGCGAGGTCGTCGTCGAGACCGCTGCCGAACGCTCCGGAGCGAGCCCGCCCGCCGACGTGTCGAGTGCCGAGGGGGCCGCGTGGGCACGCGCCCACTACGCGGCGATCGACCCGGAGATCCGCGGGGTACTGGCGGCCGCCGACGTCAGTCCGGGCGTCGGGTCGCCCCCGGAGGTCGAGTCGGTCCCGAACGCCGACGGGTCGGTCCCGGACGCGGTCCGGACGCTGTTCGAGGGGATCGACGTCGGGTACTACCGCGCCGACGCGGCCGAGATCAGCTCGTTGAAGCTGAACAAACCCGCCGGCGTGGAGGCGGCGCTCGACGTGCTCGGCGTCGAGGACCCGTTCGTGCTCGTGATGGGCGACAGCAAGTCGGACCTGCGCGTGATGGAGTGGGCGGCGGAGAACGCCGCCGGGATCGCCGCCGCACCCGAGCACGCCTCCGCGGACGTCCTCGATCACGTCCGCGAGGGCGACGAACTCGTCTACGGGCGCGGGCAGGCGGCCGAGATGCTCCGGACCGTCCACGCGTTAAACCGCCTCGCGGAGCTCGACGACGATCCCGCGGGCGGGCGACCGGCGACCGCGACGCGCGATCGACGACGCCCCAATTAAATACGCGGACGGCCTCGTCACGAGCATGTACGACTTCGTCGTCGTCGGCGCGGGCCCGCCCGGCTCGCGGTTCGCCCGTCGGGCGGCCGAGGAGGGGTACGACGTCGTCGCCTTCGAGAAGGGCGAGGTCGGCGAGCCGCTGGCCTGCTCGGGCCACGTCTCGACCGACGTCTGGGAGTACGTTCCCGAGGCCGCGAGAGAGGAGCTGTTCCAGAACCGGGTGTTCGGCGCGCGCTTCCACGTCGGCGGGCCGGGATCGAAACCGTACCGCTTCTACAAGCGCGAGGCGGTCTCGAACGTCATCGATCGCGTCGGGCTCGACCGCGCGCTCGCCGAGTGCGCCCGCGACGCGGGAGCGACGGTCCGCGAGGGACACACCGTCACGGGACTCGAGGAGCGACCGGACCGCGTCGTCGTCGAGGTCAGCGTCGCCGGCGGCGGCACGGAGACGGTCGAGGCGCGGATGGTCGCGGGCTGCGACGGGCCGACCTCCCGCGTGCGCCGCGCGGTCGGGATCGACGAGCCGGAGGAGCTGCTCCACGGCGTGCTCGCGTTCGACCCGGAACCGGACGACCGCGACTACGTCGACGTCCACCTCACCGCGCCGCGCTTCTTCGCGTGGCGGATCCCCCGCGGCGACGCCGGCGTCGAGTACGGCCTGGCCGCCCCGCCCGGCGAGGACGTGTCGGCGCGATTCGACCGACTGACCGACGCCTACGGCGTCGACACGGAGCGGTTCTGCTCCGGAGCGATCCCGATCGGGCCGCCGGACTCGGTGACGACCGACCGCGTCCTCCTGATCGGCGACGCCGCCGCCCAGACGAAGCCGTTCACGGGCGGCGGGATCCTCTACGGGATGACCGCCGCGGACGTCGCCGCGGAGACCGTCGACCCCGCGGATCCGCGAACGCTCGCCGACTACGAGGCGGAGTGGCGCGACGAGCTGGCGACCGAGATCCGGCTCGGGAAGCTTATCCGGGCGTGCTACTCGCTTCCGGAACCGATCCAGCACCTGGGGCTGCGGGCGCTCTCGGGCGAGATCGGCGTTCACATGGACCGGCCGTCGTCGTTCCTCTCGCGCGAGCATCTCCGGCGGCTGTTCTCCTGAGCCGTCGACGAGGCCGGGACGGCGCTCGGTCGGCGGCGCGGAGCGTTACTCGGCGAGGACCGACGCGAACGAGACGTTCTCGCGAACGTTCGTGATCTCCACGGTGACCTCGTCGCCGAGCGCGGCGTCGGGGACGATGACGACGTAACCCCGCTCGATCTTCGCGATGCCGTCGCCCTTGTCGCCGAGCGTCTCGATGGTCACGTCGCGGACCTCCCCCTCCTCGACCGGCGGCCCGTCGGCGGCGCGTCCGGGGCGGGCCGCGCTCCCGTCGCTCGATCGGGCGGTTCCGTCCGACCCCGCCGAGGACCGCGTTCGGCCGTTACGCTCCGCCTCCCGGCCGTCGGGGTCGATCACCGCGACTCGATACGTCCCGCCGTCGGCCACGGTTCCGTGTTCGATCTCGCGTTTCGGCACCGACAGAACGTACCCGCCCTTCCCGTCGGCTTCGACTTCCGCGGTGAACAGGCAGGTGAGCGACTCGGTTACGTCGACCATACGACCCGTTCGCGGGGGGGCAAGGAAAACGCTCCCCTCCGTTCGGCTACCCTCTCCGTCTTCTCTCCCGTCGCTGTCTTCTCTCCCGTCGCCGTCTTTCCCCCGTCGCCGCCTTCTCCCTCGTCTCGGCCGGTCCGGCCGCGCCGGCGGGAGCGAACGCGGGCGTGTCACGTCCGGAGCATAAACGCTTACTGTGATCCGAATTAACGTCTCGACATGAGCAGGAACTACGAGTCGCTTCACGACCCGAACGCGGAGTACACGATGCGGGAGCTCTCCGCCGAGACGATGGACGCAACGCGTCCGCGGGGCGGCGGCCGCGATCTGGAGATCACGGACGTCCAGACGACGATGGTCGACGGCAACTTCCCGTGGACGCTCGTGCGCGTCTACACCGACGCGGGCGTCGTCGGGACCGGAGAGGCGTACTGGGGCGCGGGCGTCCCCGAACTGATAGAGCGGATGAAGCCGTTCGTCGTCGGCGAGAACCCGCTCGACATCGACCGCCTCTACGAGCACCTGATCCAGAAGATGTCGGGCGAGGGCTCCGTCGAGGGCGTCACCGTCACCGCCATCTCCGGGATCGAGGTGGCGCTTCACGACCTCGCGGGCAAGGTCCTCGAGGTGCCCGCCTACCAGCTCCTCGGCGGGAAGTACCGCGACCGGATGCGCGTCTACTGCGACTGTCACACCGAGGAGGAGGCGGACCCCGAGGCGTGTGCCGACGAGGCGGAACGCGTCGTCGAGGAGCTCGGCTACGACGCGCTCAAGTTCGACCTCGACGTGCCGTCGGGACTCGAGAAGGACCGCGCGAACCGACACCTCCGTCCCGGCGAGATCCGTCACAAGGCGGAGATCGTCGAGACGGTCACTGAGCGCGTGAAGGACGAGGCCGACGTCTCCTTCGACTGTCACTGGACGTTCTCCGGCGGCTCCGCGAAGCGGCTCGCGGACGCCATCGAGGAGTACGACGTCTGGTGGCTCGAGGACCCCGTGCCGCCGGAGAACCTCGAGGTTCAAGAGGAGGTCACGAAGAACACGACGACCCCGATCGCGGTCGGCGAGAACCGCTACCGCGTCACCGAGCTCCGCCGGCTCATCGAGAACCAGGCGGTGGACATCGTCGCGCCGGACCTGCCGAAGGTCGGCGGGATGCGCGAGACGCGGAAGATCGCGGACGTGGCGAACCAGTACTACGTGCCGGTCGCGATGCACAACGTCGCGTCGCCGGTGGCGACGATGGCTGCCGCCCACGTCGGCGCGTCGATCCCGAACTCGCTGGCCGTCGAGTACCACTCCTACGAGCTCGGCTGGTGGAGCGACCTCGTCGAGGAGGACGTCATCGAGGAGGGGTACATCGAGGTGCCGGAGGAACCGGGGCTCGGGGTCACGCTGGACATGGACGCCGTCGAGGAGCACATGGTCGAGGGCGAGGAGCTGTTCGACGAGGCGTAAGCCGAAGTCGAGCTCGGAAATCTTCGGCTTCCGGTGTTCGACGAAGCGTAGCTTCGGCGAGCCAGCGGCGCGAAGCGCTGCGGCGTTCGACGAGGCGTAGTCGGGTCGTGCTCGGCGGCCGGGCGGACCGCTGCCGAGTCGGCCTCACCGAACGTCGATCTCGACCGGCTCGAGGCCGCGCCCGTCGAGCTCCTCGCGTATCCCCGCCGCCCGCGGCTCGATCTCCTCGGGATCGTGGCTGTCCGTTCCGACGGTCACGCCCACGCCCCGGTCGGCGAGCGCGTCGAGGAACGCGGGCGCGGGGTGGAACTCGCCGTACTCGTCGAGCAGCCGGCCGGCGTTGATCTCCGGTACCGTCCGCGAGCGGTCGAAGGCGGCCGCGACCCGCTCGTAGTGCTCGCTCGTCGCGAACCCGCGAAGGTGGGGGTTCCGCTCGATCAGGTCGGGGTGTGCCGCGATCGCGAACAGCTCGGCGTCGATCAGCGCGACCAGCTTCTCGAAGTAGCGGTCGACGAGGTCGCGACGCGCCGCCTCGGTGCGGTCCGCGAAGTACGAGCGGGTGTGGACGTTGACGCCCTCGAGGTCGTGGACGCTCCCGATCGCGTAGTCGAACCCGGCCTCCTCGAGGAACGTCCCGATGGCGTCCTCGTGGTCGGGGTGGTAATCCATCTCGACGGCGTCGAGAACGCGGATCCCGGCGCCCTCTCGGGCGGCGTCGATCGCCTCCCGGCGTCGCTCGTAGGTCACGTCGAGGTTGAACCCGAGCAGTCGCTTCCGCCGGCGCGCGCCCGGCTCGGGGACGACCGAACAGTGGTCCGCGATCCCGATCCCCTCCAGCCCGGCCGCCTCCGCCGACGAGACCATCCATTCGAGGAACGATCCGTCCGAGTACGTCGAGTGGACGTGGTAGTCGTACACGTCGGAACTGGGGCGGTCGGGACCACGTACCTTGCGGTGGCGTCGTCGAGCGGGTGACGGACCCACATCGGGCGAGACCGTCCGCCTCGGCCGCCCCGGCCGATCGGAAGTCGCTCGCCCCCGATCGTGGCCGTGTATGACACGCTTGATGGCGGGGCGAGGGACCCGCCACACGATCGAGCACCTCGCCGAGCGCCGCGGGCTCACGCGCGGGGAGGCGTACGTCCTCTGTTCGGCCGCGATGGACCTGAAGGTGAGCGAGGTCGTCGACGCGCCCAACTGGACCGTCTCTGCGTACATCCCCGAGAGCATCTTCCCGGACGAGTAGGGAGGTCGGAGGCGGTGGAGGCCGAAGGCGGCGGAGGTCGAAGTCGAGTCTCCAGGCGGGCTCAGTAGCCGGTTCCGAGGACCGCGTTGCCGGCGATCACGAGGAACGCGACGCCGAAGAGGCCGGCGAGCACGCCGAAGGAGACCGCCCAGCCGAACAGGTCCGCGGTGAGGCCGACGCCGACCGATCCCGCCGAGCCGATGACGGTGTAGACGGTGCGGACGAGCCCGAACCCGGCGCCCCGTTCGGCCTCGGTCATCGCGTCCATGAACCGCGGGTCGATCGCCGAGAAGAAGCTCGATCCGAACCCCGCGAGCAGGACGGCGACCGCGAGGCCGGCGTAGCCGGGCAGCGCCACGAAGCCGGCGGCGCCGAGGGCTCCGGAGAGCATCGCCATCCCGATCGCGCCGTCCCGACCGGTCCGGTCCGAGAGCCGGCCGATGGCGACCTGCGCGCCGGCGCGGACGACGAAGAACGCGGAGAAGACGCCGCCCGCGAACGACGGCGAGTACCCCCGGAAGTCGACGAGGAACGTCGGCAGAAACGAGATGACGCCCTGCGCGACGTAGGTACCGATCGTCGCGATGGCGAGCGGGAGGAGGACGCTCGGCCGCGAGAGGAGCTCGACGAGCGGGCCGAGCCGCAGCCGCTCCCGCATCGGCTGGTCGGGACGGCGCGGCTCGTTCGGCCGGACCCGCCAGGCGAACAGCGCGAAGATGGGGACGCCGACGAGGGCCGCGACCGCCACGCCCGGCCGCCAGCCGTAGCGGACGCCGACCCACGCGGCGGCGACCGGCGCGACGAGTCCCGCCAGCGGGCCGCCGAACGAGTGGAGCCCCACCGCGGTGCCGAGGTCGTCGAACGTCCGCGACAAGAGCGTCGTCGCCACCGCGTAGTGGAGCCCGGCGACGAGCCCGAGGAGGAACGCGATCAGGACGAACGCGGGGAACACCGGCGCGAGCGCGAGCAGCAGGCTCGCGGCGGTCGTCCCGCCGACGGCGACGAGGATCACCCGGCGCTCGCCGAACCGGTCGGCGAGGATGCCGCTCGGGAACTGCGAGAGGCCGTACGCGAGCCACATCCCCGAGAGCGCCACGCCGACCGCGGTGTTCGAGACGTCGAAGTCGGCGGTGATGAACGGGACCACCGGGCTGATCGCCAGCCGCGCGAAGTACGTCACGAAAAAGGCGAGCATACACAGCGTCAGGACGGTGTGGCGGTACCGCCAGTTCACGGCGACCACCGCCGTCGAGTCCGTCGCGCCGACCGCTCGAGTGTGCGGTTCACGCTTCACCTTGGTGGTACCGAGACCCGATAATAAACCGTCGTCTACCGGCCGATTGAACCGTCGCCCGTCGGGCGCGCCGTGATCACCCGCTCCGGCCGGCCGCCTGCCCGATCGCCTCGGGATCGACCCGGCTCCCGACCCACAGCAGCGTGACGAGCAGGCTCGCCACCGCCAGCGGGAGGAACCACTGGAGGGCCGCGAGCAGCCCCGCCGACGCCTGGACGCCGATCACGAGCAGTATCGTCGGGCCGCAACAGACGAAGCCGGAGACGAGTCCGGGCAGCCCCGCGACCGCGCCGGCGCCGGCCCCGATCCGACACGCCGAGGGACCGCGCCAGGCTGCCACGGAGACCGCGAGCGTGACGCCCACGAGGAGGGCGAGCCCGACCCCGATCGCGGCGTTGACCGGCGCGAACAGGTACTCCACGGGCCCTACCGAAACCAGCGCGACCGGCTCGTACTGGAACGGCGCGACCCGCCCGGTCGCGGTCGCGAGCGGGTCGCTCACGACGAACAGGTCGACGAGCGGGGTCGACTCGCCGCCGACACGCCGTCGGGCCGCGCCGCCGCCGCGTCGGCCGAGGTGCCCGAGGCCGACGCCGTAGAGGACGAAGTAGAGGACCCCGACGATCCCGAGCGTCGCCCGCCCGTCCCGGCGCGCGAGCGAGGCGCGGACCGCGAACGCGGTCCGGCGGACGAGCCCGAGCAGCCACGCGACCGCCGCTCGCGCCGGCGAGGCGGTCTCAGCGGCCATACCCGGCCCCGGTGTGGTCGCCGACGAACCCGGTCTCCGGGTAGAACCCCGCCCACGCGAACCACATGGCGTCGAACGCGAGCACCCGTTCGAGCGGGAGGTCGTCGGCGTCGACCGCGCCCTCGCTCTCCGCCGCGCCTCCGACGCCGTCACCCCCGACGCGGTAGCCGTCCCCGTCGGGCTCCACGGTCACGTTCTTCGGGTTCAGATACACGTAGCCCGTCGAGAGCGCCGGATCCGCGACGGCGATCACGGGCTCGTCGCTCGGGCGAAGCGTCCCCGAGAGGACCCGCTCCACGAGCAGCGACGCCTTGTCGAAGGCGACCGCGCCGTCGGCGGTTCGCGCGCCGACCACGACCGACTTGGGGTGTCCCTCCTCGGGGTCCGAGAGCGGCGGAAACAGCGTCTCCTCGTCGGCGTAGTAGCCGCCCAGGGGCGCGTAGAGTCCGTACGGGTCGTTCTCGTACCGCCGAGCGTATCCCGTCTCGTCGGTCATGATCAGCGAGTCCGGATGTGCGGCGCGCCACTCGCCGAGGGTCGTCCAGACGACCCGGAACTCGCGGAGTGTTCCGCCGCGCATCGGGCCGTCGATCCCCGTGGCGAGCATCTGCGGCCACCAGCTTCCGGTCGCGCGGTCGTACATGATCAGGTTCGAGTTGACCAGCTGGCCGGAGACGCCGAAGGTCGTCCCCCCACGCTCGAACCCCTGTGCGGTGCCGGTCAGCGGGCAGTAGGTCACCGCGACGGGGTCGCCCCCGACGACGTCGTTGACGATCTCGTGGTGGACGAGCACGTACTGCGGGTACGCCTTCGCCTCCCCGCCGCGGGCGACGCCGAACACCGGCACGTCGTCGATGAGCGTCGGCTCGTCGATCCGGACGAACGTCGGGTTCTCGACCGACGGGATCCCGTCCGTGCCGACGCCGCCGCTCAGCGACTCCTCGCGGAGGGTTTCGAGGTCGTACGCCAGGTGTCGGGAGCCGTCCGCGGTCGGCGGCCCGCGTCCCTCGTCCGGAGCGTCGCCGTCGCCGGACTCGTCGCTTTCGTCGCCGTCTCCCCCGCGTTCCCGGACGGAGCCGACGAGTCCCCCGTCCAGACAGCCCGCGAGTCCGGCGGCTCCGAGGGCGGCGAGGGACCGGATCGTCGAGCGACGCGTGCGTTCCATGCCACCCTCTCCGTTCCCGACCGAGTAAAGCTCGAAGCGGCTATGCGAGAGATCCACACACCCGATCCGCCGACAGGGATATCTCTCGCCCGCGCCATGTCGACGGTATGATCCGGCGCGTGACGGGACCCGCGACCTCGACGAGGCGGCACTACCTTCGCGGCGTCGGCGGAGTCGGGGGGCTCGGCTGCGTCGCGTTCGGCGGACTCGTCGGCTGCGTCGGCCGGCCGAGTGACGACACTGACGGCGACGGCGGCGGAGGCGACGATGGCAGCGACGGCGGCGAGGACGGGAGCGACGGCGACGGGTCGGACGACCTTCCGGGCGACGGCGACGACGCCGACGGGACGCGACCGTCGGGAACGGGCGGGCCGGGCGTCACGCTCGTCGCCGTCGACGACGCCGTCGACCTCCCGGTCGAGCCGTCCGTCGAGGTCGTCCGCGAGGCGGCCACCGAGGACCACCCGCCCCGCCTCCGGACGACGCTGTCGAACGCGGGCGAGGAGCCCGTCAGGGTCGGCGAGGGGCGTGCCGTCCACTTCGAGTACGTCGTCGACGACGACGGGCTCCTGACGCTGCTTCCCCCCGATGACGACTACCCCGCCGAACCGGACTGCTGGCGGCTTGAGGAGGCGATCGCCACGACCGAGGAGTACCGGACGTTCGAGATCGGCGCCGGCGAGTCCAGCCGCCGGGCGGTCGACCTCTACGCCACGGCCGCGGCGGACGGCTGTCTCCCGGTCGGCGAGTACCGGTTCGAGACCGTCCTCTCCGTCCTCGGGGAGGGCGCCGAGCCGGAGGCGTCGGCCCGGTGGGGCTTTTCGATCCTGTTGGAGTGAGACCCGGACGGACCGTCAGTCGAACCCTCCGGCGGTGAACGGACCGTCAGTCGAACGTCCCGGCGGTGAGGTAGCGCTCGCCGCTGTCCCAGAAGACGGTGACCACGAGCGGCTCCTCGCCCGCGTACGCGCCGGACTCCCGGAGCCCCTCGGCGACGTCCCTCGCGGCGAGGTTCGACGCGCCCGAGGACTGGCCGACGAGGACTCCCTCCTCGCGCGCCAGGCGGCGACACTCGGCCTCGGCGGCCTCGAGGTCGACGACGTGGACCTCGTCGATCAACTCGCGGTCGAGGTTCTCCGCGACGAAGCCGGGACCCATCCCCTGGAACTCGTCGCCGGTCGCCGCCTCGCCGGAGAGCACGGCGCTGCCGGCCGGCTCGACCGCGTCGATCCGCACCTCGGGGAACGCCTCGCGCAGGCGACGCCCGACGCCCGAGAGCGTCCCGCCGGTGCCGACGCCGGCGACGAACGCGTCCACGGTGCGGTCGCCGACCTGCTCGAGCACCTCCGGACCGGTCGTCTCGTAGTGGGCCCGCGGGTTCGCGGGGTTCTCGAACTGGCGGAGCCGGACCATCCCCGCCTCGCGTTCGAGCTCGTCGGCGCGCGCCTTCGCCGCCGAGATGTCGCCGTCGACGACCTCGACGGTCGCGCCGTACGCCCGCATCAGTCGCCGGCGCTCGACCGACTTCCCCTCGGGGATCACGAGGGTCACGTCGTACCCCTTCACCGCGCCGACCATCGCCATCCCGATGCCCGTGTTGCCGGAGGTGGGCTCGACGATGCCGTCTCCCGGCTCGAGTTCGCCCTCCCGCTCGGCTGCCTCGATCATGTACAGGGCCGGACGGTCCTTCGCGGAGCCGCCCGGATTGCGCGACTCGACCTTCGCGGCGACCGTCGTTCCCGGCGGCGAATCCACTCGGATCAGCGGCGACCCGAGCCCCTCCAGGATGTCCTCGTCCATCGGATCGACGGAGACGCCGGCGACTCAAATGCCCGACGGACTGCGGCAAGCGACGGGGACGGACCGGCCCGCAGACGGGAGCCGGATGTCTCGGCGTCCGCGAGGGGTCAGTCGTCGTCGCCGACGATACCCTCCGCGACCGCCATGTCGTCGACCGCAGGGTCGTCCTCGGAGCGCCGGAGGACGAACCGCTTTCGGACCAGGTCGGCCGCGTAGACTACGGTGCCGGCGATGATCAGCGTGTCGCCCGGCAGTCTGGCCCAGAACAGCGTCTGGACCAGCGGACGCTCGTAGAACCCGAGGCTCCGGGCGGCCGCGTATCCCTCCGTGAACGCGACGTCGAGCTGGAGGAAGCCGACGGGGAGCACGGAGACGAACACCATGAGCGCGAGCCCGACGTTCCAACACCAGAACGAGACGCGGAGCCACGAGGGGTCCCAGCGGTCGGGGTCGATGGAGAGCTGGAGCATGTACGCGACCATCCCGAGCGCCAGGAAGCCGAACGCGCCGAACATCGCGGCGTGCGCGTGGCCCACCGTGAGGTAGGTCCCGTGCTCGTAGTAGTTGACGAGCGGGAGGTTGATGAAGAAGCCGAGCACGCCCGCGCCGACGAAGTTCCAGACCCCGCTGGCGACGATGAACATGAAGGGAATCGTATACGGGAAGCCCGCCTCGCCCATCGCCCGGTACTGGCCGATGGCCTCGTAGAGGATGAAGATCAGGGGAAGCAGCTCGAGCGTGGAGAAGACGCTGCCGATCGGCACCCAGTAGTCGGGCATCCCGATCCACCAGTAGTGATGTGAGACGCCGATGACGCCGGTTCCCATCACCAGGAGCGCCTGGAGCATGACCGCCTTCTCGGCGCTGCGTCGCGTGAGGAGGTTCATCGACACCAGGGTGAGCCCGATGATCGCGACGATGAAGAACTCGAAGGCCCCCTCGACCCACATGTGGACGACCCACCACCGCCAGAACTCCGTGACGGCGATGTTCGTCGTCGGCGTGAACATGAACCCGGCGAGGAAGAGCAGGGTGATCGAGCCGCCGGCGTAGAGGATCATGTGCGCGAGCCCGTAGACCGGCTCGCGGTCGAGCAGGGGCTTGAGCCCGCGGATCGCGAGGACGGCCCACAGGAGGAAGCCGGCGAGCAGGCCGCCCTGCCACACCTTCCCGACCTCGAGGTACTCGAGCCCCTCGTTGCCGAGCAGCCACCAGAGCTCGCCGGGGAGGTAACCGTTGGCGCCGAGCCAGATCCCGCCCATGCCGCCGACCACGACGACGACGAGCGCGCCGAGCAGGACGTTCACGTACGTCCCCTGGCGCTTCGGCTCGTGGCCGGTGAGAAGCGGCGGGAGGAAGAGCCCGGCGCCGAGCCACGTGGAGGCGATCCAGAGGATCCCCAGATCGATGTGCCACGTCTTCGCGATGGAGAAGGGGAGGAGCTGGAGGACGTGGACCCCGAGGATCCGTTCGATCCCGAAGAAGCCGGCCCGCTCGATGTAGAAGTGTGCCAGCAGACCGCCGAGGAGGACCTGCGCGAGGAACAGCCCGGCGGCGACGGGCACGAACCGGAGCGCGGCGCGCTGGCTCGGGAAGACGCTCACGTCGCCGGGTTCCGGCACCGCGATCCCCTCCGCGCTCGGCTCCGGGAGCTTCATCGACTTGTACAGCAGGATCGCCGCGCCGGCCGCGCCGACGAGCAGCACCATCGCGACGACGCTCCAGATCATCGCCGCGCCGGTGGCGTCGTTGCCGGCGGGGGGCGAGTAGGGCCACTCGTTGGTGTAGGAGTTGTCGCCTCCGGGCCGGTCGGTGTGGGAGAACCAGGCGGTCCAGAGCGCGAAGTCCGCGAACGACTCCGCCTCCGCCGCGGACTCGATCATCCCCTCGGGCACGCCGCGGGCGTGGTCGCCGTCGTGGTACCGGGCCACGTACGTCTCCCGCACCTGCTCGTGGGCGTACGCCTCCGCCGCGGAGTACTCGACGACCTCGCCGCCGTCGTGGGCCGCGTCGAGCTCCTCGCGGACGAGCGCGTCGACGCGCGCCCGGTCGCCCGAATCGAGTTCGTCGTACGCCGCGCCGTACTCGGCGTCGGCGTAGTACTCGCGCATGTGGTGGGCCTTCAGCTCCAGCGTCTCGGCGGTGTAGTCCTCGCCGTAGTAGGCCCCGTTGCCGAGGATCGACCCGTGGTTCATCAGTCCGTACTGCTGGAACGCCGCCTTGCCGTCCTGTATCCCCTCGTCGGTGACGACCGTCTCGCCGTCCGGTCCGACCACCTCCTCGGGGATCGGCGGGGCCTCCTGGTAGGCGAACCACGCGCCGGCACCCATGACGACGAGGTTCAACAGGAACGCCGCGACGATGACCTTCGCGATCGTCTCGCGTGTGAGTCGCATCACGCGAGGATCGTCCTCACGGGAGGAACGGACTTGTCACCAACATGTTCGGGGAACGCGGGGACGGACGGGTGGCGGGCGAGGACGGAACGGTGAGGGATTCCGGCGGCCGACCGGGCGTTGCCACCGACGCGCCGTTTACAAGCCTCGGCGGCGTACGCCGGGACATGACGCTCGAAACGCTCTCGCCCGGCGAGACGGACGCCGAGGGGGTCGACGAGGCGGTACTGGACGCGCTCGCGGCCGACGGCTACCGGTTCAAGGTGTGGGGCGGCGACTGGTGTGGCGACTGTCAACGGCAGCTGCCGGCGTTCGGAGCCGCGCTCGCGGCCGCCGGCGTACCCGACGACCGGATCGAGGACTTCCCGGTGACGAAGGGCCCGAACGGCAAGGAGGGGCCCGGCGTCGAGGAGTACGGAATCGAGTTCATCCCGACCGTCGTCGTCGAGGACGCCGACGGCGAGGAACTCGCGCGATTCGTCGAGGACGCGGACGTCACCATCGCCGAGGCGCTCGCCCGCGACCTCGCGGACGTCGAGGCGACGGCGTAGTCGATCGGTCAGTACAGCCGAAGCAACGACCG
>NZ_NHPJ01000082.1 GCF_002252985.1 Halorubrum halodurans
TTGGTGTGCTACTCGTTCTATGACACCCTCGTCATTAAAGAAACTAGTAGGCAAGCCATCATAAAGTACACGGCAGTTCGCGGTGTTTCATCAGACAGTAGTGATCTTGGACCTTACATTTACAGAAAGATTTACTGTGATTTCAGCAGTATCGCGTCACTTCGATTGTGTCGCTACCTGCCGATGTGGGGTATTTGACGGCCTGTCGGTGCTATTGTTGAACCCATGAACCCACCAAAATATCCAATTTGACACCTAGCATCTAGAGTATATTATACGCGCCTTAAGCAAGGGTATATGGACAGATTTCCAGCCCGCCTCGATTATGCGAAAACCTCCCAGTTTCTTATTGAACTCGGTAGCTTGATGACCACGCTGTTCGTGCTCCTCTTCGTCATCTCAGTGATCGCTATCGGAATCAGTCTCTCGTTTGGACCCCTATAACAACTCGGTCTCCTAGCAGTTGGTATGCCCGGGTTACTAACGCTATTCCGTGTAGATATCATCTGGAACGTTTTTCGCTGCCTCACCAATCACCTCGAAATTTCGGAGTACTGCGTCGACTGTCTTTGGATCATCAACGAACTCTTCGTAGGTCATCTCACGTGTATATCGCTTGATCTTCTCGACGCCGTCAAGAATGTCATCGAGATAGTCCAAAACCTCTGTCATACCGTGACGAGATCGTCATGAACGCGGGATTCAATCCGTGGCTTCAACGAATCTTTCGTCACGAGGTCGACCTCGATACCCAACTCGTCCGTCAGTTCGTTTTCCAACCGAACGAGATCGAACAACGTTACAGGCTGCTCGAAGACGACGAGTACATCGAGATCGCTGTCGGGTTGTTGTTCTCCACGCGCATACGACCCAAAGATACCCAACTCGCTGATCGGATACTCCTGCTCAAGTTTCGGCTTGAGCTGTGCAAGTCGAGTTGAGATATCTTCGGTTGCCATAGAGGGCCTACGATTGCGCTAGTTAATTACGTTTTGGCAATACGCGGCTATTCGGCTCGAAACCGACGGAGACGCACGGCGGACTCTCCGACGGGACGAACCAGACAACTTCTTCGGTAAAATACTCGCTGAGATGGAGATTCGGGCGTTCAAGATCAAGGAGTATCAGACCGATGGTGTCGCGGGACTGTCCGACTAATTTACGGAAATCCTCGGGGCTTGACCCTGAAGCGGTTCACGAGAGGTGTTGCCAGATGGTCGTCGGGTCGGCGTCGTTCAGTTCGGCGTTTGTTTCCATCTTTCGGAGTTCAGTAACACACCGCTTGGCGACGAGCGGGTAGACTTCTGCGGGTGTGAACTCGAACTCGAGCTGCATGATCTCGTGCCAGTGTTCGGCCCAGATATCCTCGACGACGCGGGGGTACAGCTCTTCCACGAGGTGAACCCCAAACTCACGATCCTCTTCGATAACGAGTGAACGGACTGTCTTGCGAATCCGGGCGGACGTGCAGTACATCGCAACGAGTTGTTCCGCACCCGTCTCTGCGTCAGCCGGATCTTCTCCGAACTGCTCACAATTCAGTTCCTCGAAGTCCTCGCGGACCACTTTCACGCGGCGGTCGTGGCTGTCACTGCGGACGACGACGCCCTCCGCACGGAGATCGGCAGCCAGCGACGACCACGGAACAGTGTAGTTCTCGGGATCGAACTCTGCAGTCTCGGCAATGATCGTCGCAGGAACGAACGCGCGATCCGGCGACACGCTCTCAACTCGGATCCTGTCGAAGACGCGCCAGGCCGCCTCGGTCGAGAGGAACCCTTCGAAGGTTTCAGCGTACGGACTGCCCGGTGGCGTCATCGACTTGATGGCCGCGTACGGAAGGACGTCGAAGCCGATGAGAGCGGGGAGGGAGTGATCTGTGTAGCCGTAGTCCAGTGTCGAGTACACCAGATTTTCTGCGTAGACGATGAGGGGGCCGTCGTGTTCATCGTGGACTCGACGGAGAGCGGTCGTGTCGATCCCGTCACAGAGACACCGGACGGCTCGGTGGAGTGCCCCGTCGATATCCTCGAGATCGTCGCGATGACTGCCCATGATCGAGCGCCGCGTCCCGAAGACGAGACTGCCGTCCCCGTCGGCGGCGTTCACGACGGGCTCGGGATACGATGAGGCGTGACGCTCGTCATAGAGTGTGAAGCGGAACGAGCTGCCATCGAACTTCTCGAGGACCACCAAGTCCTCGGCGTCGAAGAACGACTCCGGGACGACGGGGTGATCGTATCGTGGGATCTTCGGGTATACTTTCATCGGTCAGTGGTAGCGTGTTGTGCACGGTCAAGTATCGCCGTTTGCACCCTCACCTCCATCCCACGTTCGAACGGCGTCGCCGACAACCGTCCGAAACTCTTCGACAGGAGCGGTACGGATACTCGAGGGCATCGGACCGTAGTTGTCCCACTCCGTAGTGTAGCGGACGATTCTCGATCGGAGACAACCGTCGCCCGCGTCCAGATCGTACGTTTCGAAGATATGGTGGACATCGAGCACGAGTACTTCTCCGAGTTCGTCGTGGCTGTATATCGTGTTCTTTGTGAGTTCCATGTGCGTTCGAGGCGCTTATATCATGTAGAACCCGGTAGATTGACTAGAACTTGCCGCTGTACACCACAACCCCGGACCTCGATCTCAACGATGCGAACCTCTTCGGTGTGACGCCGACGCTTCTCGACCTGATGGGTGTCAACACCGACGACGAGTTCGACGGCGAGAGCCTGCTCGGGTGACTGTGATCCGGACCTGCCTACTCTTTCGACAGCGCACCTGAGCCGTGTAGAAGGTGACCGATCCCGACGCACCCGCTGCGGATTCAATACAGGTCGACCGCCGCGTACTGGTTTGCGTGGATGGACCACAGCTTTCGAGAGCAATGAAAGAATATACTATGATACCAAAGCACTATGTTCCTCTAGTTCGTATGAGCCTACATGAGCGACCGGCACCCACCAGATACGTTTGCAAATATCAACGAGGCAGTCGGGACAGACTGGGAGTCTAACACGACGCCATACGAGCGCATCCGGCATGTCATTAGCCACACATACAGCCCACTGTCGGCTGATTCGGTCGCTGACAATGCGCGGACCGCTCCGAAGACCGCTCGAAAGCATCTGAACACACTCGCAGACGAGGGGTTCGTCGAGACGACACCCGGCGAGCACGGCAGTACGCGGTATCGTCGCTCGCCTGAATCACTGGTCATGGAACAGGCGTCCGACATCCTAGAGCACGTTTCGACTGACGAACTCGTCACACAGATTCAGGAAATGCGCGAGCAGCTCACAGAATATCAGGCTGAATTCGGCGTCGAGTCCCCTGAAGAGTTAGCCGTCAGCCAAACGAATCAGGCTCTCGCCGAGTCCGGAGTTCCACAAGAAGAGATCGATCCCGAGCGGATCCGTGAGTGGAAGACGCTCCGTCGAAACCTCGCGTTCGCAAATGCGGCCCTCTCGATCAGTACCGCCGAGCAGTTTGTCGACGATGACCGTCGCTCGACTGATGAGAACGTCCCGGCCTGAGCGATGGTGAACGCTTCAGATCAAAACGAACACCATACGCTCCGTGGAGCGACAGACCGTCCGGCACTACTCACGATTCGCGATGTTATCGAGGAAATGGAGCCGCTTGCGACAGCCGAACTCGATGACTACCTCCATCCATCTGTCCTCGAAGTTGCGCTCGACGATGGACTGTGTACGGCCGACGCGGCGCGGATCGACGTCCAGTGGACCACACAGGCCCACTACAAGTTCCACTATACGGACACAGAAGCGGTGAATTTTCGATGGGGTAAGCATCCACATGCGGACGACTATCTCAACGTCCCGGGGCTCGAACATTATCATCCGCCGCCGACTGCGAGCTCAAAGCCAGACGAGGTCGAAGAATCCTGTATTAAACAGGCTCCCGAAGTATTGGTCACTCGCGCCGTTCTCAAACTCTGGCGGGTCGCCTACCACATGGATTCGTACGACCCGCTCAATACTGGCCGAAATCCGCCGTGAACCCTCTCGGGGGCAAGTGGTTCGAGACGTGGGCCGTTTCGTCATCACGGAAGACTTCGCCGTCCGTACGACCCCGAGAGTTTCTGTCGGTTCCCAACCACGTTGACATCCTCTCTGCGCTGAACCCAAGGCTTTCTCCTCGATGCTGCTCAAACGCCGAGATCCCGGAACGTCCAGTCGTTCGGCAGGTCGGCGTCGAAGCCGATCTCTTCGACGAGGTCGCGGATGCGCTGTTCGACCGTGTCGTCTAACTCAAACGTGTCGTCGAATTCCTCGTGCCAGTCGTAGTACCGCGGCATCCCTGGCCAGTGGTCGTCCGTCTTCAGCCCGTAAACACTGTCAAGCAGATAGCGACGAGACGGCATATCGTCACGGGCGGGACGCGAGAACGTCCCGTCGATCGACTCGTCTTTCACCAGCGCTTCAAGGAGATCGACCGCCGCGTACTGGTCGGCGTAGAACGCGTGTTCGAGCGTCGGCGTAACCGAGAAGATATCTTCCGAGACGCGGGCGTGGAGACGGTCGGCCACTGAGTGGTCGGGATGGCCGATTCCCCACCCGTACGCGTGGACTTCCTCCTGTGTGGTATCGGCTGTATCGCTGGCAGTGACTGCGACGCCATCGAGGTATTCGAGTGCTGAAACTGGAATCGCCTCCACACTCTCGGTTACCCGCGTGCGGATCAGATTCCGTCCGACAGCATTCGCGATCGTGGGTGTCACGAGCGGCAGCTCGTCGTCCGCGGTCGGGTCGTACGCATCGATGACCTCCTCGAGGAGACTCCACCCGGTTGCTCGCACCGCTTCGTCCAGGGCGTCACTGACTCGCTCGTGGTATCGCCAGAACACATCCCGGTATGTCTCCCCGCCGTCGTCTTCCTCGAGCGCAGCCGAGAGCGCGGACTCGAACTCGGCGAGTGTCTCGTGGAGGGCGGCTCTGTCATCACCAGAAAAGCGGTTGAGTAGGGTGTCGAGCTCGGCGACGGATGCGTCTCGTTCGTCGGCCGGCGACGAACCCGCGGATTGAGACTTCTCGAGATCAGCCGAGGCAACGGGTGTCTCTGGTTGAACATCCTCGCAGTCGTGGAGACGGAGACGGGTGAGTGTCTCGAACGACGCTCCGCAATCGTCGCACTCGTGGGCCATAGCCCTACTACAGGGATGTAGGCAAAATAAAATCTCTGACCTCGATAGTCGACCCCGCTGAGACGGACTATCGCAAGTTCTCTGCGCAACTGCGACGGGCCGGTTTCACATACCTTGTCTGGCGGCTCACAGAGGAACGAGGAGGAAGCCCACGACTTCACTCGTGGGTCACTGACGAGAGAGCAAAGCTCTCTCGAACGACCTCCGAAGGACGGTTCGGAATCCGCTCCGTTCCGACCGATTCCTACTTTCGCATAGGGTAGCCTGTGAACCGCCTCAGGGTCAAGCCCCGAGGCACTCGGCCTGCTCAGCCTGTAGATCCCAGCCCAGACGAAGGCAGGAAATTATTCTTTGAAGTAAGAATTATATCCTCGGCTCTGTAATCTCACGTATGTCCGAGACAGACGCCAGCGATGGACCGCCAGTCTTCGAGGATGCGTTCGCCAGCGATGACGTTGAACAGCGCATCTACAGCATCATCCTCCAGACCCGCGAGCCGACGCCGACAAGCGCAATCGCCGACAGCGCCGACTGTGACCCCAAGACCGCCCGGAAGTATCTGGGGTGGTTCGATGACCTTGGCATCGTTACCCGACACGACGGCCATCCGGCCACCTACGAGCGCAACGACGCGTATTTTGAGTGGCGACGCATCAACCAACTCGCAGCTGATCACTCCGTTGAGGAGCTACAGGATCATGTTCGTGAGTTGACGACGCGCATCACCGAGTACGAGGCGACGTACGATGCCGCGTCACCGGCCACAGTCGATGCCGTCGCCGCCGCGGACGGCAGCGACGAGTTGACCATCGACGCCGTGTACAGTGACCTCGCTGATTGGGCGACTGCCCGCGAGGAGCGTGACCGCTACGAACGCGCGCGCCAGCAACGGACGGGCGGCGAGCGCGAACAGGCATCCGGATAGCTCGCTCGATGGTGCCACCGACAGGCGATGGTGGGAGTCCTGCCCCCATCGATCGTCCAATTCTCGAGTTTCTCCAGACACGACTCCAAGCGACGAGGCAGGTCTCTCGAGCGACCGTCACGGATGCCAGCGGCCATCTCAGGCTTCAGGTCGTCTTGGCCCCGTCGTACTACCCAGCAGCCGTCGACGAGGCGCAGTTGACACTTCGTTGGTACACGAACGATGACTTCAAATGCCACTATCGGGAGCAGCACGCAGACCACGCTTGGAGGTGCCGGTGGGACCGGCATCCCAATCCGCACAATACACGGGACCATTTCCACCCCCCGCCCACCGCCCCGACGCCCGGCGAGGACGCATCGTGGCCAGCCGACCATCGTGACGTCGTTACACTTCTTCTCGACGAGATTGAAGACCGGGTCACGACCCTCTGGAGCGAGTAGAACACGTTCCCTCTGTGCTCACCCGGACTCCTCGGCGTCGAGCGGTGTCCGGGTGAGTCCGACGGTGTCGTAGTCTTCCTCCGTCGAGAGTACGCGCTCGTCGCGGGTGGTAACGAGGCCGGCGCGGAGCGCATCGAACGGGGTGATATCGTACTCGTCGAGGAACGCGGCTGCGGTCAACACCGCGTCCTCGTGTTCGGCCGGAACAATCGGAACGAGTTCGAGCAAATTGGTGATCGCTCGCGGCGCATCAATCTCGTACTCGGCAGCCTCGCGGTCGTAGAACAACACCAGCACCTCGGCATACGCGGGTATCGAGGTGTGGATGTCGTCGCGCTCGTCGAGGGCCCGAATCGCGGCGTCTTGGAGCCAATCGTCGTCTTTCACCAACGCGGTGAGAAAGTCCGTTTCGACGTACACGGCTACTCAGTGGCCTCGTTTGACCGATCGGCGGCGTCTGCTCGAACCTCGTTGGCGATCGCCTCACGCGCCTCTGCTTTGAGCTCGTCGGCCGTGCGAGATGAGGCGATTCGCTCCGATGTCTCGGCAGCTGTATATGAAAAAACTCATGCGAACATTATATATCTCATGAGATGCTATCTAAGAGTAGTGAGCGACGTTCATGAGCAGTAACGACACCAAGCACGTACAAACTGAACTGGATGCGGACAAATACGAACAGTTCCGAGCGTTTGCGGAGGAACATGGACTGTCACTCAAAGAGGCTGGACGTGAGGCGCTAGTCGAATGGATCGATCGACGGCAGCAAGCTGATCCGAACGATCAGGCGTTCACCGTACTCGAGACTCTTGAGGAAGAGTCGCTGTCGGAAACCGCTGCGACCGACGCCCGTACCGAGACAGATCTCATCAACGAATGGGACGGAAGTGAGGAATCATTCACACTCGCTGACGCTCCGAACACGTCTCACTAATGGCTGAGCCAGTCGAGACGCCCATCGGCGTCGTAACGGCCGAACACTTCCGACCTGGTCACGTTCGACACCAAGTCGTCGTTGGTCCGAAGTTCTTGTACGCGTTGTTCAACCCCCGCGACAAGATGCACAGCGTCTCGCGTGCCTTCATGACCTTTCTCCGTGATGGTGAGCTTCCCTATCGACGACTCATCGTTAACGACCACATCGCCGATGAGGCGGCCACCCGGCTGAAGAAACAGGCGTCGATGAACAATGCCGTCTCATTTTTGACGACGCTCGACGAGAGTTCTCTTTACCAATTTGAAGCAGTCCCCGAGAGCGTCGTTATCGATGCCAAAGAGACCTTCATTGAATGGACGGATCTCGGTGCGTCATTCACAGATTTCGTTGTCGCTGCACACATGGACGAGCTAGATGTTGATCACGTGCTCACGTACGATCGCCATTACGATGCCTTCGATGTCACGACACTCCCGTATCGAAGCCAAGAGTGATAGCCATCCGATCCAGAATACAATCCTCTGTCGAGAGTGCTCTGCTAGTGGACCTGGCCAGCGACGCCGAGACGCTTCACAGAGCCCAAACCTAGCACTACCCCCGCAGCGAGCGCAAGCGAGAGTAGCCCCCACGCGACTGCCGCACTGCCGGTCACAACCGGTGACGGGACCGCAAGCCGAGCCAACAGCACAGTGACGAACGCAACGCTCCCGCCAGCAAACAGTACGAAGAGGGTGGCCCGCGCAGCTTCCCAGGGACGAGACAAGCTGATTACAGACGACCCCCAACCAGTAGTAGCACTATCAGTAGTCGCAGAGTCGGTCGACGCCGCAGCTGAAGTCTGATGCCCTTCACCGGAGGCCATAGTACCGTCTTCTCGGAGATCAGTCCCCTCATGATCGGCGCTAACCGACTCATCACTACCACTACGATCCGTCTCCGCTGTCGAATCACACTGGGCACCCTCCGACCCGTCCGCACCGCTCCAAACTAACCAGTACCGATAAGTCTGTGTTTGGGTGTCGCATTCGAGAAACCCGTCATCGACTAACTCCTGTAACGTATCATGACTCGTCTTCTTTGAATTGATCTCGAGATTGGGATATGTCGTTTCGAGATACGCTTCGACATCACTTCGCGTAAGCACTTGCGTTTGACTCGTTGCGCCACGATCGACAAACGCCTCGAGGTATTTGTATCGCGCGTGCGTTTTGAACGGATTATATTCAGCATCAATAAGCGCGTCAGCCAGCGCCTCGGGAAGTACCTCAGATCGTGTTGCTTGGGTGGCCATTACCAGACGCTTCTCAGACCCCCATTATATACATTCTGGTCAGAATAGCCGTAACCAATATTATTATATACTATTCTTTTCTCTGCCAGCGCGCTTATTCATCATATAAAAAACTACAGGGTTGGTGAACGGTCGTGTAGTCCCCTAAACGCCCATATTAAGCATTGTACGCCCGTTTACTCCTCAAATCCATTATTATCTCCCCCTGAGTGAGCAGAATCGTCAGAAATGACGAACCACGACAGACGGACGAACCGAGTCGAAGCGGCCTATCGGGCGGCCGGCTACACAATCGACGGTGATCGAACCGACCAGCATGGTCCGGTTGATCTCCGCGTCTCCCGCGCTGGACAGCAGATTGCTGTCCTCATCAATGCCAGCAACGTCATCAAGCCGGGAGTGGTGCTCAAAACCGTCGACCAACTCACCGCGCTCGAAGAACCAGCCCACATCGTAACCACATCCGCACGACGCGCTGCGAGGCTTCGGGCACTACTCGAGTGCCCAGCGGTGCTGTGGACGGCAGCCGGCACAGAGTGCTACACCCAACCGGCCCCGTTCACCCCGGACGGCAACGAGCGGACTTGTACGGAGCCATGCGTGTGGGTCGCTATAACCGACGAGCAACCGGCGCCTGTTGAACCGATCCTCTCTGTTGAGCTCTCCCCCGCGTCCGAGCAAGAGGCCGACGCTGGTGACCGACTCCCGGTGCGCGATAGCAACGAGCCTGAAACCCAGTTCGAGAACGATATCATCGAAACGGATGCCACCCAATCCGAGCGCTGGAACAGTACAATCGAGAAGGGACCCCGCTACGATGCGTGGATAACAGAACACGACGGCCGCTGCCCGCCCGCAGAACGATCGTCGCTCCTCCGGACAGCCTTCGTCCCGCAGTGCTCGTCGTACGAGGGGCACACCAAGGTCATGCTTCTCGACAGCGAGTTGACGCTCAAAGAGAACCGTCCCGCCAACATCGGACTCGAGCAAGCTCGCAGTCCCCCAGTACCCGCAGCGCAGAAAAACAGCCCGAACAGCCGACCGTTCACTACAGTCCATCTGATCCCGCGGACGGACTGGAACAGCATCGTCAACAGCACCCCAAAGTAACCTAAAATGTCAATTCAAATCGATCGAATTGAACGGATCCAATCGCCGGATTCGGATGACGACGACGACGCCGAGGGGCTTCCAGCCCCGGAGGACGTCTCTCCGTTTCAGACCCCAGTACGGTCGCTTCGAGGCGGCGCAAAGCAACGAAAAAACGCGATTCGCATCCGGCTCCCGCGAGACCCACAAGCGCGAGCGGACCTACCAAACGATATCGCGGGCGTCCTCGTGTGGATCATCGCCGATGTCTTGCGGTGAAAGCTGTATCGAGAGCCTCGAAATTCTCATCTACCCCGCAAAATACGGACTGGAGTTCGTCCTCCACCCGCGGCCGTACGGGCTTAATGAGAACAGCAACACCCAGTCGACACTCGATTCAGCTGAGAAAAAGACCTACACGCAGCCACTAAGTAAGCTCAAACAATCGGTGAAGCGCCGCTACCCGGCGGCCGTAACCGCAGAAGTCGGTCACCTCGATCTCGAGCCTGTCGGGCTGTCTGATGTGACGACGACCCGCCTCTACTCGCATGAAGACGGCAACAGAGAAACGCCCGGCAACAGCAAGACGAAGCCGCTCAAAGCGCTTTTCGACGCCTTCCGGGAGAACCATGACCCGTTCATCTATCAGGTCATCGTGAGCGGAAAAGATGGGCAGTATAACGCGTCTGTCCGCTGTGCGACCTACCGACCAAAAGATACCTACACCGGCGACCGTGACTTTGCGCGACTCGTCGAACAGGGAAAGCCGTCGGATCTCTCGCGAGTGTTCGCGCCTGGAAACTTCACGTCGAACCATGACCCGCGGCTCGCAGCCGGCCTCTGGAAGACCAGCTACACCAAGCGCGTCAACGGCCCCGACAAATATCGTGTCGAGTACAACGACGAGCGGACAAACCAGTACACCAGCCGCAGAGAAGTTCGAGTCCTCGCGGACCGAAACCGCGAAATCATCCTCCGAAAAGGCGAACACCGGCGGCTTATGTCGGGCGACACAAGTGCGGAGCACTTCCTCAAGGAAGACTACAACCTCTATGGATGGTTCTCGCTGTTTGAAGCGCAGCTTGGACCCTTCGTGCAAACGGTCACCGATAGATGGGAGACAAATCCCTGGCTGGACGTCGACGGGCGATCAGAACCAGGGTTCCACTCGGTTGAGCTGATTACAATCGAGACCGACGCGGAGTTCGGGTTTGGCCAGGGAGCAACCGACGAAGCGTCTGGTGAGCCGGAGGTCCAAAACGAGGGCAACCTGCCACACCGGAGCTACGAGAACATCGTCGAACGGAGCTTCACCGAAGGGGGTGACGACATCGAGAAGGTCGAACAGACCACAGAAGCCCTTCCAGACCTTCGGATCTGGACCGACGAGCAGTTCATCCTCACGCTTGGAATCGCTGTTGGCTCGACAATCGTCGCCTTCGAAGTCGAGGACGAAAACAGCACAAAACCCTCGAACACGCTCAAAAACGCTGAGCGGGCCATCGCTGCTGGCCGGCACGTCATCTTCGGGTTTACCCAAGATCGAGTTGAGCGCGGCTACCGGACGCTCAGTCGCGGCTACAAAAAGAAGACGGCCGACGGGACTGGAGCTGTCCTGTATAACCGGACTGACCCGGTGCGGACCGTCGATGGACGCAGCGTCGTCCGTCGCGGGAGCGGGGCAACCACGTATGAACTCCGTGGCAGAGAACTGACCGCCAGCGACGACGACGGAGAACTCGTCTGTGGAGACGCAAGCGAAGATGTCAGCACCTTCGACTGGCCGGTTGCTGGTGAGCCAACCGACGAGGATACTGAATCAGCTGGCCGATGTGGCTACTACCGAAAGACCGAGGATGGAACCCACCGCGTTGAGACTCGCGACGGCACGGCCATCATCACCTACAGCGAAAAGAAGGCGTTCCTCGCTGACTGGTGTCGGATCTATGAACCCCACATTCCCATGGGGTTCGGCTACCTCGACCACGTAACGGTCACCTACCTCGACGAGGAGACAAACCAGATCGAAGTGTACGACCCCACTCCAGAGTGGGCGACGTACGAGCGAACAGAAACACAGAAAGCGGGCTTTGCGGCCTTCTTTGATCAGTTCATCGTCGCCCGCGATGGCCCGCAGCTCACCTACGACGCGCTCAAGGAGACGTTCGCTACCTGGTTTGAGGGCCACTCGCAGTACGATGCGCCAGTCAGGTCCGTCATTGGTGGGTACCTCCCTGAAGAGTTCAAGAAGGCCAAGACCGGTGCGACAGGGAACGAATACAAGTACTTCGATGGGTACGACTGGCTGTTCGATCCGGCGATCGACTCGCCGCATCAAACGGGTCCGCCGGCTGATTACGACCCCGACGAGGTCGACGACTCCGAGGACTCGGATGAGTCTGGCGACTCCACCGACGAGAGCGACTCTACCGACGAGTATACCGAAACCGAGCAGAACGACTCTACTGACACTGGGGAGTTCAGCGATACCGACGACTCCACCAACACCGAGGAGTCCAGCGATACCGGGGAAGCCGACTCCACGGCCGGTGGAGAAGCTGCGACTGCTGATGTGGATGAGACAGGGGTCGACGAGGACACCGATGACGACGCCAGCGACGACTCCACGGAGAGTAGTGGCGTTCAAAAAACGCTCACCGACGCCACGGACGACCCCGACGCCGCTGCCGAACCCGAAGACACCACCACCAAACGGACCACCGAGGACGCGTAACCGCAGGGGACTCTCCCCCTGTAAGTTCACACCACCACTACACATCGGTGCTGAGCACCCACAACGACTAATGACCGAATCACCCACACCATGGCAAGCCGTCGAACTTGTCGTTGATCCACGGACGCCTCGACCACGCCATGCGCCACCGCTGTCGACAACGCTCGCAGAGATCGTCCACACAGCCCTGTGGGATCACGGGTGTGGCCCAGTCGCCTATCTCTCGCTTCCTGGCATCGTCCGCCACCGAACTCTGCTGTGGGCCGGCAGCGAGCCCGAACATCCGCTCTCGATCCCGAACGTCGACTGCAGTGAAATTACGGACGCGACAGCGACGCTCGCACAACTCGCCGTCAACGCAGGCGCTGGTGATCTCGGAATCAGCATCGTCGACGTCGATCCGCGTCCACTCGGGCAGACGAGTGCGTTTACTGAACGGCTTCTCGCTGAGGATCCAACGGCCCTGACCAACTCAACACGATCACCGCCGCTTACGCCCGTGCTTGACGCCGCCAGTAGCCATCCACACGCCCTCAGCGTCGTCGCCGACCGTGGAACGGACGGAACGGAACTCGCCGTTAGACTCGTCGATTTCACGCCCGCAGCGCAGATTTGTGATCGCGACGAACTTGCAGCGCCGCCGCGCGGCTCGATGAGCGACGTGATCGACAGTCCAGACACGCTCACCAACTGGGAGCTTCCGGAGGCACACGGGTGGGACCGTCAAATCGAGGATGGACTGCCAACGGACCAGCCGCTGTTCCGCCAGACGTCCGCTTCACAGTACGACGACAACGCGCCGAATCACGCCCTCGCAATTGCTGGCTCATCCGCCGAGTACGCTCAGGTGGTGACCCAGTCGCCCGCAGATCCACTTGCACACGACTATCAGTCACTCGGCGTCACTGGCCGATTCACCACAACAGGGACCCACCTTCCAGCGTTCTATCCAGTTGTAACTCGCCTCTATCCCACCTCGCTGTGGGACCAGATCGAGAGCCGCGCCCCTGCTCGGATCACCACAATCACACCGGTGGTTGTCCCGAACGGGATGCACGTAGCCGACACCGATCCAACTGCGCAAACGAGCCGGGTGACCACACAGGATATCACGCCAACGGGTTCGGCGTTCGAACAAGGCGTTGTGCGGTGGTGTCTCGAACGCGGCGAGACAATAACCCCTGTCGAGCACTCCTCGTCAGCAGTGTCGTTTCACCGTACTGCTGTCGATGGTACCCATACCCTCGTGTATTTGGCCGCTTCTGAGCCACTCCATCCGGGCCGATTGCTCGCTGCTGTTTGGGATGCTCACCACGATCCGGCCCTGTCGGGGATTAGCGTCTTCACGGCCTCGAAGGCGATCGGCCAGCAGGCTGTAACCATCCTGGGCAGACCGTTCAAGCCGCCAACAGGTCCAACGACGACGTTGTACCGGCAGCCGACGATGCTTGCTGACGAGACCGGGATTGCCGTTCGCACAGCCGAGCTTCCACCCGAAACGTGGGAGGTTACGCCGAGCAACGAACTACGGTGTCTGGTGGATGGTGACTGTCTCGCCAGTGGTCGCTTGCGGGCCCCACTAGAGACGTTCACAGCCCAGTGTCCTCGTGTGTCTGCGATCGACAACGGTGGCGCGAGAGTGACGTATCCGGACGGCACAACGATGACGTCAATCGATCGGAAAGCGGTGGAAGCAACCGTGAGTCCAGTATATGCACCTGCGCGGCCGGTCCATCTCGCAATGGGACGAGAAACAGCGAGTGTGTTTGTCCACAATGGCTCAGACTTCCGGGGCGTCCGGTGGCCATCGAAGACGAGTGAGTCCACGTCCACGGATCGTGACGAACTCATGGCCGCCATTCGTCTTTAGCTAAGACTGATAGTAATATTCAAAGCTCAGAATATAACTAAAGGTGTTGGGAAAGACAATTCCAGCCGGTGAGACGCTGTTCATCGTGAAACCAGGCGATTAGAAACGCTAAAATTGGTGTTTTCGGCGTTTTGTCGAGGTGTACGAGCGAAATTCGACCGCAGATCACGGCTAGATCGTATTACTGTGAGTATTAGCTAAAGACGGATGCTCATGGCCGCATTCAAAGAGACGTATACGGTCACCGACGCGGACGCCGCAGTCCACTACGAGACGACGCTATCTGAGGTTGTCTCGTACGCACGCCATCAGACCGATCGGCCAACGAGGCCCGCTGGCTGGGTTGCGCTGAGAAAGGCATCGTTTGACCACCGTTCTATAGCCACTCAGCCCACCAAGATGATTCCTGGCGTCCGGTTGCGGTACACGCCACCTGCACGAGCAGGGTTGTTTGATTAGTTCTTGACAGAAAGGTGGCCGTGACATGATCTCCGCATTTTCGAGGTGGAGCCCCCGACCTCAAGGAGCGAACGGAGTGAGCGAGTAGGTCGGGGAGGAAACGGACATGGGACGACACAACCGCCACACTGCGACCGACCGACTCCTGAGCTTATTAGGTATAGCCACAGTATAATATATGGTATATATAGTAATGAGCCATAGCATGGCACATGAGCCGTGAAACGGAATCAAACGCCACACAGGGTGTGTCCATATCCGTTCCAATACCCGCCGCAGACACGGATTTATTCAAAAGCAAGGCAACGAACGACATTTTGCTATTTTTAACCAACCATCGATTCAATCAGTTCTCACAGCGCGAAGTGGCAGACCAGATTGGCCATTCCCAACAGACGGTTCGGAGAGCAATCAAAACCCTCATAGAGAACGGATTAGTGGTCGAATCGCCCGAGGGTAATCAACGGCTCGTTCAGATCAACCGAGAGCGACTCGCTATTCCGGACGACCCTCTCCTCCGAATACCGCAACCAGAATTCCAGAAGCCCGTGAAGGCTGCCGTCGACGAACTCACCGGCTGTCTCGACGGCCTCATCGGGATCGTTCTGTACGGGAGTGTGGCGCGTGGCGAAGCCGATCGGCGCAGCGACATTGACCTCTGGGTGCTCACGACGAAGGATCGAGGCCCAAACCAACGAGAGGCGAACGGTGTTAGTCACGACCTCGAAGATGTCGAGTTCGACGGGAACAGATATGCTTACGACATCGACGTTGAGGCGGTCCACGCGATTCCCACGTATACTGAAGACATCCGGGAAATCATCGTATCAGGTATCGCGATCTACAGCACTAACAAATTTGAGATGGTCGAAAATTTACTCCTGAGTGAGGGTAATAGCGATGAGTGAAGCAGCTCCTCGGCTCAATCGGATCGTCGGAGTTCCTACGGTACACGCGCCAGCTAGTGATCGCGTAGCAATACGATATACCCACCCCACCGCTTCCGCTGTTCGCACGGAGGAACACACTGTCACCGGCGCACACGATGGCCGCCTGATGGATCCAGACGTTCCTGTTCGTTCGAATCCTGCGCAGCCAAATTGCTAAGACCCCATCTCCATTCACTCAAGGTATGAAAGCAGTCATGCTCGCCGCGGGCAAAGGCGAACGCCTCTGGCCGCTCACCGAACATCGTCCGAAACCGATGCTCCCTGTGGCGAATCGCCCACTCCTTGAACACATTCTCGAGACACTCGAAGCTGCTTGTATCGACGAGGTCATCCTCGTTGTCGGATCGAATCGTGAGCGCGTTCAAGACCACTTCGGCGACGGCCACGATCGTGACCTCGATATCACCTACGTCACTCAATCCAGACAGCTCGGCACGGGGCATGCACTGCTTCAAGCTGAAACACACATCGGCGAGTCATTCATTACGCTCAACGGCGATCGGATCATCACCACCGACCTCATCAACGCGGTCCGGAACCAACACACCACCGCGGATCTCGTTATGGGTGTGACTCGCGTCGAGACGCCAAGCCGCTATGGCGTCGTCGATCTTGATGGCCAGACAGTCACCGACATCACGGAACAACCGCATCCAGATCAGGTCAGATCGACATATATCAACGCCGGTGTGTACGCATTCACACCCGAGATCTTCGGTGCCATCCGCGACACGGAGAGTCATGGCGAGCAAGCCCTCACCGATGCGCTCACTCCCTTCATCAAGGATCGCCGCCTCCAAGCAGTCCAGTATCGCGGCCGGTGGCTCGACGTGTCAGTCCCTTGGGATCTCCTCGCCGTCAACAACGCGCTCAACTCGGCTCAAGAATCTTCATCGACACCTACCACTACCACCGTCGATGAATCCGCGGTCGTGGCTGACACGGCGATTCTCGGCGCCGGCACAACCGTTCATCCACAGGCCGCCGTGCTCCAGCGTACCACCGTCGGCGACAACGTCCGTGTTGGACCCGGCGCGATCGTCGAGAATGCGATCCTATTGTCTGACGTGTCTATCGAGGCTGGTGCGGTAGTCACAGACTGTATTATCGGTGCCAACACGACCATCGGGCCGAATACCACCATCGAGAGCGGCACGAGAGATGTCGTGCTAAACGGGAGTGTCTACGACGACGTGTCGTTTGGGGGACTCATCGGAGACAACGTCTCAATTGGTGGGAACGTCACTCTCGCTCCTGGAACACTCATCGGAAACGAGGTCACCATTGAGGGTGGAACGCGTGTCTCGGGGCGGATCGCTGACGATACGCATGTCACGTGAACAGAACCCGCTACTCAACAGTGACGCTTTTCGCCAGATTCCGGGGTTTATCGATCGGTCTCTCCTTCTCGTTCGCGACGTGATATGCGAACAGCTGGAGTGCCACGTTGGCGGCGACGGGCTCCATGAGTCCACACTCAGGGATTTCAAACGTCAGATCTAGATCGGGGTCTACGTCCGGTGACCCGGTCAGCCCGATCGTAGGCGCGCCGCGTGAGGCTACCTCCGTGATGTTGTGTTGTGTCTTCTCGGCGTTCGTCCCCGCAGTCAACAACGCGATAACAGGGGTATCTGGTGTCACGAGTGCGAGGGGGCCATGCTTGAGTTCGCCAGCAGGGAATCCCTCCGCGTGGTCGTAAGCGATCTCTTTGAGTTTGAGCGCACTCTCGATCGCCACGGGGTAGCCAGCCTGACGCCCAATATAAAAGAAGGCGTCACTGTCGGCATACTGTTGGGCCGCCCGTTTGATCGTGGATTCCTGATCGAGAATCTGTTGGACAGCTCCTGGGAGGTCCTGAATGCTGTTCAACAACGCATCGACAGTCTGGCCCGTGAGGCTACCTCGGATCATGCCGAGATGTACCGTCAGGAGCGTCGCCGTGGCCACCTGCGAGACGAACGTCTTCGTCGCGGCGACGCCGATCTCGGGGCCAGCCCGGATGAATATCGTGTCATCGACTTCGCGAGTGACCGTCGACCCGAGCGTGTTGGTGAGCGCCAGACTCCGGGCGCCCGCGCGGTTCGCCTCGCGCAACGCAGAGAGCGTGTCGGCCGTCTCGCCACTCTGGGTGATCGCCAGCACGAGCGTACGCCACGGATCCCGATCGCCTGTGAACTCATACTCACTTGCGATGTGGACCGTTACGCGAATGTCCGCGTGGGTCTCGAGCAGCTCTTTGGCATAGAGCCCGGCGTGATACGATGTCCCACACGCAATGATCTGGATCTCTTCGAGTGAGTGTAGATACTCTTCTGGAAGCCCCACATCGAGTTCAACCTCCGTTCCCAGATCATCGATCCGCCCTGAGATGGCCTGACGGAGTGCGCGCGGCTGCTCGTGGATCTCTTTGAGCATGTAGTGGTCATAGCCACTCTTTCCAGCCGCCTCGGCGTCCCACTCAAGCGTCTCCGTCTCGCGGGTGACGCGTTCGCCGTCATTATAGATGGTCACTGAATCCGTGGTTAGATGCGCAATGTCGCCCGATTCGAGATACGTAACCCGGTTGGTATGCTCGATGAAGGCCGTGGCGTCACTGCCGATGAAGGTGGTCTCATCGCCGTGGCCGAGCAACAACGGGCTATCCTCGCGGGCAACGACGATTCCGTCATGGCCGGCCGCTGTGACCGCGATCGCAAAGCTGCCCTCGAGTTGTGCCGTGGTCCGTTGGACCGCAGCCACAAGCGAGGCGCCATCGGCGAGTCGATCTTCGATGAGATGAGGAATGACTTCCGTGTCAGTCGCACTCTCGAAGATATGTCGGGGCTGTAGTTCCGATTTGAGCGCGTCGTAGTTGTCGATGATCCCGTTGTGGACGACAGCCACCTCACCGGTACAGTCGGTGTGGGGGTGCGCGTTCGTTTCGGTGGGCTCACCATGGGTGCTCCACCGGGTATGGCCAATGCCGACCGTGGCAGCAGCGGCATGCGGCGCCGTCAGATCATCCACCTCGCCTTCGGTTTTTTCGATGGTGAGATCGTCTCCCGCAAGCGCGATACCTGCTGAATCATATCCCCGGTACTCGAGGTTTTTGAGTCCGTCATGGACGATCCGACCGGTATCCTCTGCTCCGATGTAGCCCGTGATCCCACACATAGTTAGCTGGAAGACATATCTGTAGAAGTGAACTTGAATCATTGGGTTGGCACGGGATCTCACAGGGTGACGAGGAGGAAGCCAACGACTTCAGCCGTGGGAGGAACCCGACAGTCGTGGAGATGGAGACGCGAGAGTGTCGAACGACTCTCCACGATCGTCGCATTCGTGAGTTTTTATCTTACATTGATATTTTTTCCATCCCTCTGAAAGCGGGAAAACTGCCGATTGCTCTCTGAAGCGGGGGTTCGCCCGAAAAACCCTGAAAGCGCCCCTCGAGCAGATACTCGTCGCCGGTCCACATATAACTATATTGAAATTATTCGAGTTCCTATAAAAAGTTTGTTAAGAGATTCTGATAGAATCCTCTGTATGCCCCTCCCGCCGGCGTGTCCCAGATGTGGCGATACCGACATCGATATCGTCACCGTTCCCCCGACAGATCATGGGTACGAAGGGTGGGAGACAGCAATCGAGTGTGATGACTGTGACGAACGTGTCTTCGCCCGTGAACTTGATGAATAAAGTTTCTTGCTGCCATCGATGGAGTGGAGTCCGGCAACATCTTGGATACTAGTTGGACTGTCTCACTACCACTGTAGTCCCTCTTCTGGAGACAACAACGCGATCTGCCAGCCGGCTAGCAACGACCCAACCAGACTCATCGGAACCGCGATCGCGAGCCCAGCACCGAGTAACCACTGTGGCGTCCGGACCACGTCCTCAAAGCCGACGAGAGTAGCTGCAGCGAAATTAAGCAGTTCGACAAGCGGCAGCGTGGCGGCCACCCCGACGATACCCCCGAGAACGCCAAGTACCAACGCCTGTATGAGAACCACGCCGACGAGCGTCGAAGTCCGTGAGCCAAGCGCTTTGAGTGCCGCAAGCTCCTGTCGTTGTTGATATACCACCGACACCATGAGATTTGCCGTGAGCGTGAGCCCCGCAAGCACGCCGAGCACGACGAGACTCCCCCCACTTGCGAGCAAGACGGCCTGCCGTTCGAGCGTGGCTTCCAACTGCTCGCTGTTCGTTCGCACCGTATACTCGGGATACTCGGCTTCAATCGCGCTCGCAACGGTCTCCGGAGAGGCATCTGCGTGGAGACTCACCGTGATGAGCGAGGCCCGATCAGTTGCGGTGGTGCCCGTGACCTCTTGGAGCTCGCTCAGATGAAGCGTCACGGACGGCGTTCCAAGAAAGCGTGAAAACGTCGGCGAGACGCCGACGATCTCGAACTGGTTGGCTCGGGCTGCGGAGATCGTCCCGCCGACATAGATGGTATCTCCAACGCCGACATCAAGCAGCTCGGCAGTCCGCGGATCGATAATGATCTCGTGGGTCATCGGACCAGTGTAGGTCCCGTTCGCATAGTGGACGTCACCGTGTTCAAATTGTGTCCCGTTCGTGATCTCCACGGCAGGCCCGACGCCGGATCCGACCCCAACGATCGTCTCCCATTCGTCACCGGTCGGGCTCACATACACGGTTTGGTAGGCCATCGGCACCGCCGCCCTCACGTCCGCACGCGAGTCGATCGAGGCCGCAACCGAATGCGCATCGACGACAGTGTTCTCAAAGCCCCCAACAGTCCCCGGCGCAAGCTGGACTGGCCCACCAGTAACCCACAGGTCGCGGCCGGACGCATCGAACTGCTCTTGGCCGGTTTCGACGACGCCAAGCCCCACCCCGCCAAGCAGCGTGACTGACAACACCGCCAGCGCGATCCCGATGATCGCCAACAGCGTTCGGGTGCGGTGATGTCGCAACTGTGTCAGCCCAATACCGGTGACCGCTCGCAGGCGCGACACCCCACGCATTAGCTCAGCACCTCAAGGTGGTCGGTTCGCGCCGCGATCCAGGCAGGATACGGCGTTGCCAACACGCCGATCACGAGCGCGACACCGGGGCCGTACGCGAGCAAGCCGGGATGAAACGCCGCGATCTGGCTGACGGATCCGAAGACGGTCGCCCCGACGTTCAACGCCTTGAGGCCAGCCACCCCACCGAGTGTGCCCACGACCCCGCCAAGCCCGGCGATGGTAAGCGTCTGTGCGAACACGATGATCATCTGTGAAGACGTGGATAAGCCAAGCGCTCCTTGGACGGCGATCATCTCGCGGACGGCGATCGTCTCTAACCCGACGAGGGTCGCAACGAACAGCGTGCCGATCGCGACGGTCGCGATGAGGGCGGCGACGGCGACGGCAACCGGCAAACTAGATGTGGAGAGATCCTCTCCGCCGAGGCCTGCTCGCGTCAACACCTGCGTTTCCGGATACGCTGCCTCCAGTGTGGATTCGACGCTTGGATCGTTCGTACTGACGAGGATCTGATCAGCTGAATCTTGGCTTGCGGTGTTCGTCAGGCTCTGAAGCTCACTCGTGTGGACTACAATCAGTGGAACGGGACCTACGCCACCGGAGAGATCGCCGTCTGCGATGGCGGTCGTCGTGAATGTCTGATTCGGCTCTGCTCGGGCGGGACGGATGGTATCACCCTGCTCGACGCCCACGATCTCGGCGGCGGCACTACTCACGATCGCTTCACCGGTCCAGGGGCCAGTATACTCGCCGTCGGCGTAATGCGGATCTCCCGGCGTGAGTTGGTCGGTCGGCAGCCCCAACAGACGCTCGCCACTCTCCGGTGGAATCACGCCCGCCGCAAGGACGTACTCACGTGTCGATCCCGTGTCGATCTGGAGAATCTGGAGTTCAACCGGCGTGGCGAACGTCACTCGCTCATCAGCCTGGAGGCGTGCTGTCGTCTCATGGACGGCACCAAGTTGGGGGCCTTCCACGGAGACGGCGACACTGCTGACCGATCCGCCGTCGGGAACGATCCAGTAATCCACGTCATCACCTTGGATCGTCGATCCGCCAGCCAGATTGACGGCGACGCCAGTCACGCTGATCATCAACGCCACGGCGAGTGCCACGCCACAGACGCTCAACAGGAGTCGGCGGCTCTCACCGGTCCGCAGCCGGCCTACGGTCCGGGTGACACCCAGCCCGAAGAGACTACTGCGTTTGCCCATTTGTGAGTTTCCCGTCACGAAGTCGAAGTACACGATCCATTCGGTCGATCGCCATCGGGTCATGTGACGCGACAACCACTGCATGGTCGGTCGCGACATCCGCAAGGAGATCTAAGACCGCCTCGCTGGCTGTCGAATCGAGCTCCCCAGTCGGTTCGTCGGCGATCACGAGATCCGGATTCCCGCCAAGGGCTCGCGCGACAGCAACCCGCTGTTGTTCACCACCACTAAGTGCTGCTGGACGATGCGAGAGCCGATCGCCTAATCCGACGTCTTCGAGTAACGATCGGGCTCGACGTCGACGCGATCGTTTCCCTTTCCCTTGTTCTATCATCGGCAGCGCAACGTTTTGAAGCGCCGTCAACGACGGAAGGAGATGAAATCGCTGGAACACGATCCCGACGTGATCGCGTCTAATGGCGGTGCGTCCCCGCTCACCCATTGAGGTAGTATCGACACCAGTAATCTGTACGTGACCACTATCCGGCGTTTCAAGCGCAGCCAACAAATGAAGCAGCGTGGATTTCCCGCTACCGCTTGGTCCAGCCAATCCGACTAACTCACCGCGTTGAACCGCCATCGAAACGGCATCCACAGCCGTCACTGACGTTCCGGGCTGTCGTGAAAAGAGGCGTCCAGTACTGCCGCGTGCGTACGTTCGAACAACATCAGTACACTCGACGACGGGCGAGTCGTTCATCGAGGTCGTCTCTGCTTCACTGGACATACTCTGCGTACAAGTCCTTTATCCCTGGCATGCCGTCATACACCCACACCACAAGGCCCACGACGGTGAGGACACCGCCAAACACCACCATCGGTGTCGCTTCGAGAGTGAGAAAGAATTCGATGAAACTCCGGGGTTCACTCTCCGGGACGGAAGTCAGCGGCCAGAGCCAGTACCCGAGTCCGGCATACTCCTGTGTAAACGCTGGATGGATGCTATCCGCAACCAGATGCGAGAAGTACCCGATCGTGAACGCACCGACGAGTGTGCGCTGATCGGGATGTCGTATGAGTGTCCACAAGACGAGTACGATCAGCGCGAACGTGATCAGTGAGTGTGAGAGGCTCCGTCCGTACGGAAGCAGTGGGATCGTCCACGTCAGCGGCTTATCAATGAGATCGGGAAACAGTGTTCCCAATCCGAGCGCGAAGACGGCTAAGCCGATCGGCGGATGCCCGATCTTCCAGCGAGAATACACCGAGTAGATGAGATAGCCGAACGCAGCATGTCCCCACGGTAACATCTATCCTAAGTTAATCATGGGAAACATATAACACTATTGAAAGTAAATCTTCCGCAGGCGATCACGGAGTGGAAACTGTCATCGAGTCGGCGATCAACTCATTCACTGCTGAAAGGGTCTCAGAAGCTACATCTGATGACAGTCCGTCTGGCGAATACGTGGCGGCCTCGTATGCTTCGGTAATCTGCGCTAACCGTGCCGTGTCGATCTCAGTATCGGCACGTAACTGGCGATAGAACTCCCAGTGTGTCTGTGGCGTCGACAGTGAGTCATCAGATTGTAATCGTGACCGGACGGCTGCGTACGCGGATTGGACGGCCGTATTCGGGCGGCCAGCAGCTAGTGCTTCGTGGGCTGAATCCAGCGATATCTACGTGACTGTCTCCACCGGGTTATCAGATTCCGCTCCGCGCTGAGCAAGCCGTTGAGATTGGGGATCTCGCTGTCGTGTCGAATGGCGTTGTGACAGATTCTCTAAGAGAGCGAGGAAGCATTGACGGCGATCCAGGAGGATCTCCGGGCGGAGATCGAGGACCAACAGTCGTCAGGAGGCACAACGGGAGCCCCAGCACAAACAAACGGAACTCACGATGAAAGCGGTGACCGCCCACGAGGAAATCGCAGCGAACGACGACGCCGTCTCAGTCGAGAACGCGGAAGCGGAGTACGGTCTCCTCCGAGTCACCTCACTCGCCACGACCTTCGTGAGTGGGATCCAGGGCGGAGATATCGACGATCCTGCCCCGCGAGTGCTCCGATCAGTACCTCCAGCAGCAATTGTAGGAGCCGCTCGCCGCTCACAGGAAAGCAACACGACCGACGCCTGAGCCGGGACGGCAAGCGGCCGACGGAGACGAGTCCGAACACTGGATCGCCTCCGTCCCGAATCGCCGCGACTTCGTCTCGCACGTCGATCCTCAGTGGCCGTCTCCGCTTGATATCCGGTCTGACTGCCAAAATTTATACGAAGTGATTAATAAAGTTCGTTTGGAGGGAGAACAGCCACACGCTCCTTCCCTCCTCTCATTGCCGTTTCCTCGGAAGCGTCTCCGAACTCGGACGACGTGGCGGATGGGCCACTTGTACGGCTCGCAGACGCGGGCGACTCCGCTTCGAAGTCGATCGTCGGCCCCCAGCCCGTGGCCGCGTGTAGCTTCAAGTAATCGTCCATCGTGTCGTGGACGTACTCGTCGAGCAGGTTCACGACGTACTTCGGCTCGACATCGGTGCCAAGCTCATCGTTGATCAGATCGATCTTCTCGTTGAACGAGTAGCTCTCTTTGGTGCTGACGTTGTAGATGCTCTGGAGCTCGTGGTCGGCCGAGAGTTCATACCCCCGCACTAGCGTCGTCGACATGGGTGAAGTCGCGAATCTGGATGCCGCCACCGAACACCGCCAGACGCCCGCCATTGGCGATGGCGTCGGCGAACGGCGCGACGGTGTTCGCAAATTCGCCTTTGTGTTCTTCGGCGCCGCCGAACCCTTGGTACACGGAGAAAAAGCGCATGCCGGCGAGCGTCATGTCGTGGAGTACTCGGCGTAGCGCTTGCGGGCGAGCTTCGAGGCTTCGTACCTAGTCTGCGTCTCCACGACCATAAATTCGGAGGAGGGTTCGGTCCGGTCGCCGTAGATCGAGGAGGTGGTCGCGTACACGACGGTGTCATACCCGTCTTCCTGGGCTTGCTCGACCGTGTTGACGGAACCCCTCGAGCGTTGTGACGTGCGCCCCACTGTCGGATCCTCCTCGTACACCTTGTACGACGAGAAAGCCGCAAGGTGAAACAGGATGTCGACATCGGTCGGGAAGTTCCGGTCGAGAACGGAGGGCTCAACGAACTCGACGTTCCCACGCAGATTCTCGGGCGTTCCGAGATAGCGGTCGTCGATGGCGACGACTCCGTTCGCGTCGGTGAGATGGTTCGCGAGATTCGATCCAATGAAGCCGGCGCCACCCGTGACGAGAACGCATTGATCCTACATGCGAGTTCCTATTGGTAGATTAATAGAAGTGCTGCCGTTAGACGTGTCGAGTTCACGGAGACGCACGATGGGTCGTGGGCGTCTGCCCCGATGGTCACGGATCCGATCGCACGCGCCTGTCGGCCTATCGGTTGGCCCACTGAACGTGCTCACACGCCGGGCACCGCAGCCGTGTCTCCCACTCATCGCCGCGGTCGTGTTCCAAGGGCGGAATTTGTGAGACGCTCACGTCCGCGTGCCCGCATTCAGGACAACTCGTGGGAATGGGCACAGTGTGTGGATAACGTTAGCTATTTCACAAAAATCCTCCGACCACATCAGTATATTTTAATTATATAATACTCGTGAGAGGACGATGGGGCGGCGGTTCGGACTCCAACACACGCTTGCGGGGTCGATAGAAATCAAATATAAATTTTTACTGATACGACCGCATTCGACACGGCCGGCGCGAGGCTCGTCGTGAGCCCGCCTGGCCGCACGCCTGCTCGACCACGGGTGACCGTTCGCTTCGCCGAGGTCCCTCGAAAAGAACGGCCGACGTCGGTTACATGTGTCTCGTGGATGGTGATGTACTGGCGCCGATCCCACGGGACTCTCCGTTTCGATCAGCGCCGCCGACGTCGAGGAGCGATCTCATCGGTCGAAGCTGATTAGGGCACCCGGCGAATATACCGGAACGTATCCAGTGGCGGTCGACATTCACCCCGCCAGCCATCACCCGATGGCCCCGAACACTCGATCCACCACGGAATCTCCTCCAGTCGTGGCCTGTCGGAACGTTACCTGAACATTCACGCGTTCGGGCGGCGACGCCTTCTCTATCACCGATCCGCGAATGCTGAGACGGTCACCGCCGTGGCTGACGTCTCACCTAAGCGGCAGCGCGGAGGCCACTTTCTCAACGAACGAGCAAAGTGAGTAGGGAGGAGAAGAACCGCGTTCGTTTCGAGCGCAAATCCTTATACCGACGACCCGCTAATCGTGATATCGTTCTACACGGGCAAACGTTCCCCTGTAAAGGGTCACAGCAATCTTGCGAGGATTCAACTATGATGGTTTCTTGGATGGAACGGGCCACAGTCACCTGGCCTCAAGTTGGGAACGACGATCGCCAACGTGACACGACGTCCCTCTCCGTACCCACACGGGTCAGAGCGTGAGAACACCAACAATTAAATCGCCTCTGCTGGTCCGACCTGCCAGCAAACAAGCCACCATCGCCGCGGCGGTGTCATTGGTGAGCGGAACAATCGCCGGCCGGCAGCTCGGCGGACTCGACCCGAACAGCGTGCTTCGTTCCTGACGTTCTCACGCGTCACCAACCGGTGCCATGCTCTCACCTCGCCGGGAGAGAAACCGACGAGGACACGAACGGGACGCCGAGCCCGACCGCCATGGACACGGCGAGGGAAGCCGTGACGGGGTCGAGTAACTGCTCTCGGTCGTGAAGACGACGACCCCGAGAGGAACGCTCGAGGTAGCGTACCGGATCACCCACCCGTCAGCCGTCCTCGCGCCGGGCGAGGATCGCGACCGCGCCGAGCAGCGCGATGAGCGTCACGAGGGGACCGAATCCGGGCGTGGAGTCGTCGGTGGTGTCGTCGCCGCTGCCGTCGTCGGTGATTCCGTCGCCGCTGCCGTCGTCGGTCCCGCCGTCGGTTCCGTCGTCGATCCCGCCGCCATCCTGCTCGCCGTCCGCTACGTCGATCGTCGCGATCTCCGTGCTCGCGTCCTCGATCAGGAACGCTCCGGTCCCGTTGGTCACGTCCGTGACGGCGACCGAATACTGACCGGCCGCCGTCGGGGCGGTCCCGGAAACGGTCGTCGTGACGGCGATCGTGTCGTCAGTGACGTCCGATTCCGTGTACTCTATCGTCAGATCCTCTTCGGGGCCGTCTTGTGAATCGTCGTCGACGTCGAGGTCGAACGCCGCGAACCTCACGACTATCTCTCCGGACTCGGCCGTCGACGCGTTCTCGACGGTCACGGCCACCGTGTACTGCTTCGATTCGTTGGTCGTCGCGTTCGTCGGCGTCACCGACGACTGGGCGACGTCGACCGCCGGATCCGCCTCACTCCCGGTTCCGGTGTCGTCTCCGCCGCCGCTGCCGGTACCGCCGTCGCCGCCATCACCGCCGTCGGTCCGGTTGAGCGTGAGCTCGACCGTTTCCTCTTCGGTGACCGCTAGTCGGGTCTCGTTGGTTACCCCGTCGTCTTTGGCGACCACGCTCACGTCACCGACGAGCTCCAAGGGAGCCTCGCCGTCTCCGGTGAGATAGCCGCTCGCGTTCGTCACGTTCCGTCTACCGTCCTCGATGGCCGCGTCGCCGTTCCTGTGGCCGACGGCGACGTCGGCGTTCTCGATCGGGTCGCCGTTCTCGTCGACGACTCGGACGGTGACGTCGTACGCCTCGGGGACGGTTACCTCACCGACGTCCGCCGGCGGCACGACCTCGGCGATCGCGTAGAGGTCGGGGACGCCGTTCGACGTCACCGAGTCGTTCGTGTCCCCGAACCCGACGGCGTACGTGTCCTCCGCGGAGTCGACGGCGACGCTGAAGTTCCCGTTCGCGTCGACCGTGCCGTTGTACCGCTCGAGATCGTCGTCCGCGGTCTGGCGGTAGACGGCGACGGAGTCGTTCTCCAGCGAGGCTTCGCTCTCTGCGGTGAGGGTTCCGGTGACCTCGGGCCGGTTCAACTCGACGGTGACCTCTTTGTCGCCGTTCACGGTCACGTTCGTCGTGTCGTTGACGCCGCGGTGTTCCGCGTAGACGGCGACCTCGCCGACGAGTTCCAAGGGAGCCTCGTTCTGCCCAGTGAGATACCCGTTCTCGTTCGTCGCGTTCCGCTCGCCGTCCTCGATGGCGGCGTTTCCGTTCTCGTGGCCGACGGCGACGGTCGCGTCCTCGATCGGGTCGCCGCTGTTATCGATGACTCGGACGGTGACGTTGTGTGCCTCGGGGATGGTGACCTCACCGACGTCCTCAGATGGCGTGACCTCCTCGATCGCGTAGAGGTCGGGGACGCCGTTCGGTTCCGCCGAGCCGGTGTCCCCGAACGCGAGGGTGTACGTCGCGTCCGTGGAGTTGACGGCGACGCTGAAGTTCCCGTCCGCGTTGACTGTTCCGTTGTACGACTCGATGTCGCCGTCCGCGATCTGGCGGTAGACGAAGACGGAGTCGTTCTCCAGCGAGGCTCCGCTCTCGGCGGTGAGGGTTCCGGTGACGTTCGCGGTCGAGGTCTCCTCGCCGACGACGAACGTCGAGAAGTTCGTCGTGGTGGCCGCAAAGGAGATCGTATCGCCGGAGGTGTCGGTGACCTCGGTCGGCAGCCTCTCCGCCGAGGACTGGTCGTCCGGAACGCGGACCACGGTCAGCGAGGTCGGATCGTCGACGGCGGACGCCGAGACCGACCCACGGATGGTCGCCGTCTCGCCCTCGCCGAGCGACGGCGCGCCACGGACTCCGATGGATGCCGCCGGCGTAAAGTCGGCCACGTCGTCGTTGGCGTCGACGAACCGCGTCCGGATCGTCTCCGAGATCGACTCGCTCGGCGTGCCCCGTTCCGTGACGTTGACCGGCCGGCCTCCGAGGTCGGTTCGGGTGTCGAACGCGATCCCCCTGATGAAGTCGGTTCCGGTTCCGCTGAAGTTCGCCTCGCCGTTGCTGCCGATGGGTTCACTGACCACCGGCGGGACCCCGTCGGCGTCGTCGTCGCCGTCGTCGGCCGTCAGATCGATCCGGTCGGTCGCCTCGACCGTCTGAGTCGAGTTATCGTACAGCTGCGTTTCGATCGTCGCGTTCCCGGAGAGCGTTCCGGCGGGGATCGTGGTGTTCACGTTCCCTTCGACGGGGACGGCGTCGGAGCCGTTCAGCGCGACCGGCGTGGCGTTCCCGTCGGTCACGTTCACGAGTCGTATCGCGACGTCGCCGTCGTCGATGACTCCGGTCGCGTTGTGGCCCGTGCCGATCGTGAGCGGTTCGGTCGGATCGTACGTTCCGTCGCTCGGCGCGATGATCGCCGGCGCGGGTTCACTCCCGTCAGGCTGTTGATCGGGTTCCCTCTGTGTGATCAGCTCCGGATACTCGTTGGGCCGTGTCTGCCAGACTGTCCCGAACTCGAGGGCAGTCATATTGCTCTCGGCTGCCTCGCCGGACATCTGCGCCGTTGTCAGACCGGTCGCGTTGCTTGCTGATGTTGCTTGTCCGGTTGCTTGTTCGTCCCAGTAGGAGTCATCTACCTGATTGCCGTATACGTCGGAATACGCTCCGATAAGGCCGCCTACGTCAGAATCTCCAGTCACGCTCCCCGTCGCAAACGTATCTGTGATCGTATTCGGTCCGCTATCTCCGATCAACCCACCTACCGCCTCGGAGCCACTGACGACTCCAGTCGCCGAAGCATTCTCGATCGGACCGTGGTTTTCACCAACGAGTCCACCCACGTTAGTTGATCCGTTGACGGTCCCTGACGCAGCCGCGATCGCAACTTCTCCATCGTTCTCTCCAATGAGTCCGCCAACCGTATCTGTCCCGTCGACACTCCCCGACGCGGTGGCGTTCATGACCGTGGGGTCCTGATCGGTGACTCCGACGAGTCCACCCACGCTCTCGGAACCGGTGACAGCACCGGTCGCCGTGGCATGCTCAATGGTGCTATTCTCGGACTCTCCGTAGTACCTTCCGACGAGACCGCCGACCCGAGTAGATCCGTTGACAGTTCCGATAGAAACCACGTTCTCAAGTCTTATATCACTATGTCCGGCAAGACCACCCACTCCATCAGTGCCGTTGACACTCCCTGACCAAGCGGCCCTCTTGATCGTTCCGCCGGAAGCGCTTCCGGCGAGTCCGCCTACATCGTCTGTTCCAGCGACAGTCATTGATACGTTGACGTTTTCGATCGTTTCCCAGCTTTCTCCAACGAGTCCACCCACGTCGTTCGTACCGGAAACCGTCCCTGCTGCCGTGGCGTTCGTTACTACGCCATCGGAACTGTATCCTGCCAGTCCGCCTACTTCCACGGAGCCAGTGATCTCTCCAGCCACCGTGACATTCTTGATCTCTCCTCTGTTGAACCCGACGAACCCACCGACCACATCGTAGCCAGTAACATCAACATTTGTGAGACTAACATCGGTGATCGTGCCCTCGCTTCCTGCGAAGAGACCGATATAACTCCGAGAGGAACGATTTATTGCCAGCCCGGAGATCGTGTGGTTGTCGCCGTCAAGTGATCCAGTAAACGGTGACGGCGTACTTTCGTTATACGGGTTTCCACCGACAGGATCGAACCCGGATCCATCGTCCCATGCGCTCGTCTCAGACGCGTTGATGTCGCTCACGAGCGTGTAGTTCGCGGAGAGATCGTCCTCCATCGCCTGGAGTTCGGAGGCGTTCGAGATCTCATACGGGTCGTCTTGGGTGCCGGTGCCCGCGAGATCGCCCGGATCGATGTCGACCTCTTGAGAGCCGTCCTCTCCGTCGTCCGGTCCTCCGGCAGAGTCACCGATCCGGAGGGTTTCGTCGATCAGCGTGATGAACTGCTCGTCGGAGCCCTCGGTCGGCCGAACGAGGAATCCGTGAAGGTAACTACCGTTCTGGATCCCGCCGGCGTCGAACGTCGCGGTGAAGTTGCTCGCCGCGTCGGAGTTGTCGACCGATCGGTTCAGGATCACGGAGTCAGGTGAGGTAGCGACGACGTACTCGACGTCCCACGACGAGTTGACATCGCTTTCACGATCGATCGAGACCGCTATCGTGCCCTCGGTCGAGTTCTGTCGTAGCCCATCCGCGGTTCCGGGGCCGCCGTCGTAGCCGATACCGCGGATCCGAGACTCGGTTCCGGCGAGTATCGAGGTGTCGGACGGTTGAGTCGTGTTCTCGTCGAGCAGCTGGACGGCGTAGGGATCGAACACGCTCGAGCCGAGGCGATACGGATCGAACAGCCCCCGGTTCCCGGAGACCGTGGCCGGGATGGTGGCGTTGCTTCCGTTCGCGAGCCGAACCCTGAGCGTCGGCCCCCGGTCCGCGAGCGGGTCGGTGTATCCGATCGTACCGTTGGGCTGATAGACCTCGAACGCGACACCAGTGACGTTGTACGTGCCGACGCCGGGTTCCGGTTCGATGACCACCGACTCGTTCTGATCCGTGTCGGTCTGGACGACGCGGAACGCACGGGAGTTCGCGTCACCGATCGTGACTCCGTCCGAGCCCGAACCGGACACGGCGACCGCGATCTTCTCGGCGTACACGCGGGATCCGTCCCGTGCGAAACTCGACGTGCCACCGTCCGGCACGAATTCGATCGCCACTTCGGAGGGTCCGCCGTCCTCCGGGGCATCGGTTACGTCGATCGTGTCGATAGTGACGTTCGCGTCTTCAATCAGGTACTCAGTCTCATCACCGCTCGACTCACGACGGAGGTCGGTGACGGTGACGTTGCGGACGCCGGTCGTCGCCGGCGCGGTGGCAGACACGTTCTCTGACACCGTGAGGGTACCGCCGGTCACGTTGTCCGCGGTGTACTCGATCGTCAGGTCGGTCTCGTCCCCGGTGAGATCGAAGTCCTCGAATCGGACGTCGACCTCGCCGGCATCGTCGTTTAAGGAAGTGTTATCGATCCTGACCGTGACGTCGAACGTCGTCTGCTCGCCGCTGGTGACGCTGTTCGGCGAAACGGACGAGGCCGTCATGTTTACCGCCGGGGCCGGCCCATCGTCGGTCGACGTCGCCGCTTCGCCGACGACGAACGTCGAGAAGTTCGTCGTGGTGGCCGCAAAGGAGATCGTTCCGCCGGAGGTGTCGATGACATCGGTCGGCAGGCCCTCCGCCGAGGACTGATCGTCCGGAACGCGGACGACGGTCAGCGCCGCGGGATCCTCGATGGCGGCCGCCGGGACCGACCCCCGGAGCGTCGCCGTCTCGCTCCCGTCGAGCGACGGGGCGCTACGAACGTCTATGGATATCACCGAGGTAAATCCGGTCACGCTGTCGTTGGCGTCGACGAACTCCGTCTGGATCGTTTCCAAGGTCGACGCATTCTGATTCGGCGGATCCCGTTCCGTGACGTTGATCAGCCCCTGAACGCCGGTATCGGTGGTGAACGAGATCTGCTCGATGTATCTGGTCTCGGTGAACGTCGTCTCGTTGTTCTCGATGAGGCTGCTGATCACCGACGGACCGCCGTCACCGCCTTCAGTGACGGTGATCGTGACCGTCGCCGTGTCGTTCAGCGTCCCGTCGGTGGCGTTGTAGGTGAACGAGTCCGTGCCGGTGAAGCCCTGCTTCGGCGTGTACTCGAAGCTTCCGTTGGCGTCGAGCGAGAGCGTTCCGTCCGCCGGGCCGCTCGCGAGCGTCGCGTTGAGCACGTCGTTGTTCGGGTCCGAGTCGTTCCCCAGTACGCCCGGTTCCGTGATACGTAGCGTCTCGTTCTCGGGCGTGGTGTACGTGTCATTGACCGCCGTCGGTGGCTGGTTCGCCCCGCCCACGTCGACCGTGATCGACGTCGTGTTCGTGTTGCCGGCGCTGTCGGAGACGGTGAGCTCGACCGTGTACGTCCCGGCCGACGCGAACGTGTAGGTGGCCGTTTCGGTGTTTATGAAGGCTTTTCGCGCCTCGTCGGTGCCGTCCGAATCGAAGTCCCACCGGTGCCTGCTGGGTCCTCTGAAGTTGTCGTCGGTGGAGCCGCTCGCGTTGAACCGGACGGTCTCGCCCGGCGTGATCGCGGTCCGGTTGGCGGTCACCCTCGCCGTCGGCGGTTGCGTGTCCAGTCCCAGCGGGAACTCCGTCCTGGTCGAGTTCGTTTCCCCGGCGTCGTTCGTGGCCGTGACCCGAAGGTACTCGGAGCTGTCTCTCGTCTTGCTCGCGTTCACGGTGAAGATGCCGGCGTAGACGCCCTCGACGTTCGTCTCCGATAGACTCACCGTGCCGGCCCCGAACCCGCTGGCGTCGGTCGTCACGGATGTGATGGGACTGTCTTGCGGGTCGCTGACGTTGACACTCACTTCGACCACGTCGTCGTCCCGAACGACGCTTCTCAGGTCGTCACGCGCCACGGCACTCGCGTCGTTCAACACGGGTGCGGTGTCGCCGACGGACGTGACGTCGAGACTCCCCGCTGTAGCGTTGCTGTCGGTGGCGATCTCAACCGTGTAATCACCGGCGGAGGGTGCCTCGAGACTGAAGCTGACCGTCTCGTTTTCGCCGGGTCCGAGCGTCGATGTCGTCGCTCGGCGCTGGTCCACTATGCCGGAGCTGTCGGTAATGGCGAGTGTCGGCGTGTACGACGACGGGACCGTACCGATGTTTTCGACGGTGACGTCGATCGGTACCGCCGCGGTTTCCTCGACGGTCGCGGTCGAGCCCTGGGTGGCGATATCGAGACCAGAGAGATTCGCCGGAACGTCGCGTTCATCAACTACGACGCTTGTCGGCACCGAGTCGTTTTCGCTGGAAACTATCGCCGCGTACGGGCTCGCATCGCCGATATCGGTAGGCCACTCCAACGAGACGGTCTCGGTTTCACCGCTCTCGAGCGAAACCGTCGTCGAGTCGCGCTGTGTGTTCCCCACCGACAGACCAATCGATTGGGTATCGGACCGTTCACCGGTGTTGTTGATCGTCGCCGTAACCGATAGCGTCTCCCCCTCCGTCACGGGTTCGTTCGTCGAATCAATCCGGACGTCGAAGAACGGAACCGGCTCGGTCTCGGGGACGGCGTCCACGAACGAGGTCTCGCCCTCGCTGATCGCTGCCACCGCGGTCGTCGTCTCGTAACCGTTCTTCTCGACGGTGATGCTGTGGTGTGTCGCGGGGAGGCTGATATATGACGTTTGACCGTTTCCGTCCGTCGTTTCGGTCGTCACCACGCCGCTCCGGTTTCGAACCTCGACCGTCGCATCGGCGATCGCCGATCCCTCGTTGTCTTCGACGGTCAGTAGAACGTTTCCGCTTCCGGGATCGGCGTCCGTCGAGTCGAGCTGGAAGTCGGCCGTTTCGGTCGCGTTCTCCTCGACGCTGAGTTCCTGGAAGTCGGCCTCGTATCCCGCCGGATCGACGGTCACGTTGTACGTCGAATCGTCCGCTGCGACGTCGGTCAGCTCGTACGTTCCGCTCGAGTCCGTGGTCGTCCCGCCGTGTTTCACGTCCTCACGGTACACGATAACGGTCGCGTTGGCGACTGGGTCGCCGCTCGCGTTCGTCACGGCCCCGGTGATGTTTCCGGTCTTCCGCTCGGAGATCGAGACGTCGTTCGTGGCAGAGAGCGTGCCTCCGTCGTCGTCGACGAGCGTCACTGTGGCGGTGTAGACGCCAGTTTCGGTGTACGTGTAGCTTGGCCGCGGATCCGAGGTGGTCTCTTCTATCGATCCGTCTCCGTCGAAGTCCCATTGGTACTCGACGATCTCGCCGTCCGGATCTTCAAAGTTCTGCGCGATGAATGGAACAGTATCTCCGACCCAATTTTCACAGGTTCGGCCGAACCCACGATTACAGGTGAACGAGAGCCCGCTGTTCGCTTCTCCGGTCGGCGGGAGGTTCTCTTGGACGGACAATGACTCGCTCGCCGTCCCGTTAGTGTCGTCGTCGCCGACCACGATGACCGTCGGCGAGACGTCACCCGTCGTCGGGTAAGTGTGGTTCGTGGTGGCGGAGGCGGTGGTCTCGTCGACGACGCCGTCGCCGTCGAAGTCCCACCGGTATTCGTCGATCGTTCCGTACGCGAACGTGGAGTTCGACGCGTTGAGCGTCGTGTTCGCGTCGATCGACGTCGGCGTCGGCGACACGGCTAGCTTGGCGATCGGCTGCTCGCTGACGTTCACGGACAGCGTCGTCTCGTCGGTGTCGTCACCGTCGTCGACGACAGTCACCGTCGGATCGAAGTCACCGGTCTGCGCGTACGCGTGGGTGTACGTCGGCGACGTCGTGTTCCGTTCCGGAGAGTCGTCACCGTCGACGTCCCACCGGTACTCGACGATCTCGCCGTCTGTATCTGTGGAGCCCGAGGCGTCGAACGTCACCGCCTCGTTCGGGGCCAGAGACGTCGAAGAGATCGTCGCGTCCGCCGTCGGCAGCGTGTTGTTCGCGAGCGGTGCGACGGTTCCACCGGCCGAGGTCGTGCCACCCGAAACGACGTCGGCGTCGGTGTCGACACTGCTGTCGCCCGGCTGCGCCCACGAGCCGTCGTACTGCCACAACCGAAGGGTGGACTCGTCGACGGTCGAGACGGCGTCGGCGTCGTCCCTGTACTTCATCCGGATCTCGCCGATCCCGTCCGCGTCGTCGACGTCGAGATAGATCCCGATGTCCTGCCGCTCCTCGGGGAGGGTGGACGGCTTCCGTCCGTCGTCGATCGCGTATCCCGTCCCGTAGACGGTGACCCACGACGCGCCGCTTCCTAGATCGGTCCGGATGGCCTGTACCGACGTCTCGACGTCGATCGCGTAGCCGTCGTTGAACAGGATACTGTTGTTCTCGACCGTCGGCGTCGACGCATCACTGGTGACGTACAACCCTCGTCCGTCGCCCGACTCGATCCTGTTCTCGACGATCATGGTTTCCGTTCCCTGATCTCTCACGCCGGCGGCGGAGCCGTCGTCCGCGATTCCGGCGTCCCGGACGGTGTTGTCCGTCACGTTCGCGTTCGAGACGTCGCCGACGAGGATGCCGTTTCCGCCGCTTGCGGTCAGGGTGTTGTCGACGACCGTCGTGTCGTCGTCCCGCACGGTCACGGCCTCGTCCGCGGCCCCACGAACGAGGTTCGTGCCGAGCTCGTTCCCCGTGCCGGTCCACACGACGATCCCGTTGGACAGCTCCGGGAGGTCGCTGACGCCGCCGAACCCGTTTCCGAGTAGATCGTTGTCGAAGATCCGGTTGTCGTTGCTCGCATCTCCATCGAACTCGCCGATCTGAATGCCGACGTCCGAGTTCCTGTTTCCGAGTGCCGCCCCGCTGATCTCGTTTCTCGTGACGTTGTTGTCGTCGGCGTTGGAGAGCGCGATCCCGCTTCCGGTCGGCGAGGAGACCGTGTTGTCGACGACGAGATTAGAGGAGGAATCCTGGATCACGATACCGTCATCGCGGGGCCCGTCTCCGGGGTTGTACAGACCGTTGTCACGGATCTCGTTGTTCCCCCCGCCGCTGACGACGATCGCGGTGCCGCCGGTCGACGGCACGCCACGCCCTGCTCCCGGAAGCGTTTCCACGACGACGTTCTCGATCCGCCCGTCGCTGACGCCAGCGAAATCGACCGCCGTCCCGACCTCTCTCGTCCTGAGATCCTTCACCACGACGTCGTCAGCACTCACGCTGACCGCCGTCGCGCTGTACGTGCCGTCTCTGATCTCGTTGTCGTTGCCGTCGAACGTGACCCCTGAGGCAGTGATGCTGATACAGGTGCCGCCGGTCGCCGAGATGTTGTCCACGGCGAGTTGATACGTCCCTCCTTCATCGATCGTCCGGCACTCCTCGACCGCCGACTGTGCCGGGTCCGTCGCTCCATCGTTGGCTGACACCGGCTCCACGGCACCCCCGGCAGTGAAGCCGGCACCGACCATCGAGACGAGCATCAGCAGCGACAGGAAGACCGCTCGCGCGGCCACCTTGCTGTCTCTCTCCGTCATCGGTCACCCCGCCCCGCTCTGAACGGTCTTGACAGTCAACTTCTCGCATACGACACCGCATCCCTCCCCCGAATATGGCATACTACACTACAAAAACACATTTTGTATAAATTTTTTCCCGATAGCCAGACCGCCGGTAATCACTCTCGTCTGGCCTCGAAGCGGGATCCTACCGATCTCATCGGCGTGTACCGACTCGAGATCTGAAACTATCCACGGGCCGGCGCGGCGCGTCGGCTGCCCGTGCGATCGAAACGGGAAGGGCGTCGCCGGTGGAGCCGTCAGCGCTCCTCGCGATCCGCCGACGGCGTCCTCGAATCGAGCACGTCGTCGCCCGCGTCGACGGCGTCGTCGGCCGTCCGTGACGGAACCTCGTGCGGGGCGAACTCCGCCCGCTCGTACGCCTCCGTGACCGTCTCGAGTCCCGCCGCGTCCACCTCGTCGTCGTCGCGCCAGCGCCGGTAGAACTCCCAGTGCGTCTCCGAGGAGGCGTCCTCCGCCGATCGACCGAGCCTCGAGCGGACCACCGCGTAGACGATCCGGGCCGTCTCGTCCGGGCGGCCGGCGGCCAGTTCCGCTCGTGCGCGAGAGAGCGGTGACCGGTCGGGATCGGTGGCCACACCGCTCGGCGTCCTCGGCCCGTCGGCGACCTCGCCGACCACGGACGACGCGCCCGCGGCTTCGGCCGCCCCGTCCGGACCCGACCCGGCGTCTCCGAGATCGGTACCGAGGACTCGCCGCCGGACCCGCCGAAGTCGTTCCGGACGGCGACGCCGAACGACGAGGTACGCACCCAGCCCGAGCAGCGTCGCGACGATTCCCGCGACGACGCCGTCGCCGACGGCCGAATCGCTCGCCACGACGGCGTCCGGACGCGGTATGGCGGCGTCCGGCCGCGGCACGAGCGTTCGCGCTTCCGCGGTGCTTCCGGCGAGGTTCGTTCCGGCCCCCTCGTAGCTCGCGGTGACCGGAAGCTCGTCGCCCGGTCCGGCGGACGCCGGTACGTCCACCGTGGTTCGGTACGTGCCGTCGGCCCCCGTCTCCACGGTTCCGAGGACGGCCCCGCCGATGGAGAGCACGACCGGTCGTCCCGCGAGTCCCCGTCCTCCCTCGCTCGCGGCCGCTTCCGCGGCGACCAGACGCCCGGACAGGTCCACCTCGTCCGCTCGGTCGCCTTCGCCGTCGCCGCCTCCGTCGATCGCCGCGGCGACCGAGAGCGCCGTCGGCGTCTCGCGGACCGACAGCGACGCCGTCTCTGCCGACCGTGCGATCGCCGCGTCCCGCCGATCGATCGCCACCCGAAGCTCGTTTTCTCCCGTCGGGACGGTCGCCGGCAACGTTCCGGCCAGCTCGACGCCGCCGTTCGGACCCGTCTCCCCGGTCGCGAGCCGCCGTCCTCCGACGCCGAGCACGACCGGGATCCCGTCGAGGCTTCCCGTGTCGACGCCGGCGACCCGCACGGCCCCCGTCGCACGAACCGGTTCGTCGAACGCGGCCGTCGAGCTCGTGTTCTCAAGATCGACCGACGTCCCCGCCTGCTCGGCGATCGACACGGCGATCGTGTCGGTCGCGGGCAGGTACGGATCGGTCGGCTCGGGCTCGTACGCCACGGCGACCGTCGACGCGTTCATCGCCGCGAGGAGCGGCCGGTACGTCGCCGTGAAGGACCCGTTTTGCCCCGTCTCGGTGGTGACGATGTCGTCGCCTAGCTGGATGCGGATCGTTCCGTTCTCGATTGGCGTGCCGTCCGCCGTCGTCAATCGACCCGAGATCCCGGCCGGGTCGCTCGCGGAGATCCGCGTTCGGTTCGTCTCCGCGACGAGCCGCGTCTCGGTGAACTCCCGGCTCTGGATCGCCACGGTCGCCTCGCCGGTCGTCCGCCGGATCTCCTCGATCGCGACGGTGGCCTCGCTGAGCTCGATGCCGGTCTCGTTTTCGAGCACCGTGTACCGTTCCTCGAGGTCGGCGGTCGTTCGGGTGACCTTCTCGGCCTGCTCGAGCAGGTCGCGCGCGAGCTCGCGGGCGCGCTCGTCGTCGCCGTTCTCGACCGCGCGCTGGTACTCGGTCGCGAGCGTCTCCGTCTCGCGAAGCGTCTCCGCCAGGGACGCCTGCTCCTCGCGGGTCAGATCGAACCGGGTCGCGAGCTCCTCCTCGTCGAGGTCGCGAGCGACGGTCGCGTACCTCGCGAGCTCCTCGTCGTATCCTTCGTCGAGGAGGACCTGCCCGCGCTCTAGGTCCTGTTCGCTGATCGCGACCGCGCTCTCGGCCAGTCGCGTCCCGAGTCGCGACGCGAGATGCTCCGCGACACGCTGGGAGTCTCCCTCCTGTCGGACCTCCTCGGGGTTCTGGTGGGGAGGGAGGGTCGTGTTGGCGGCCGTTCCGTTGGTGACCGTTCCGTCGGCGGTCGTCCCGTTTCCGGTCGCTCCGCTGCCCGTTTGTAGAGCCGGATCGGGCGAGGACGCCGCACCGACGCCCCCGACGACGGCACTGACGACGAGGATCGCCGCGAGTACCCCGACGAGACCCTGATAGCGCGTCGACACGTCCGCCCTCTATGCTCCCCGAGCATAAATGATACGAGGGACCGTCTCGAACGCGAGCGTCGTCGGTCCCCGTCGCAAACGAGTAACCGTGCGGCGATCGAGTGACGTTCCGCTCCTGCTCGGAAGCCAACGTTCAAGGGATGCCGCCCCCAGACGCAGCCAATGGAGGTTACGAGCCGTTGGTGGGCGACCGCCGGCGCCGGGCTCGTACTCGTCGCGATCGGGATCGTCGCCGAGCGACCGATCCTCCTCGTCGCGGCGGCGGGGGTCGGGTCCTGGCTCGTCGGTGTCGCCGTCGCGACGAGCCGCGTGTTCGCTCGAGTCGCGGATCGGATCGCGATCGATCACGCCGTCTCCACCACGGACACCTTCGTCGAACGAGACGTCTCCGTCACGCTCGCGGTTCGTCGCTCGTCTACGACGATGCCGGTTCCGCTGTCGGTGCGAGCCGGCGTTCCGGTGGGTGCCGACCGCGGCACGGCGGATGGCGCGGTGAGCCTCGGGTCGGACGACACGGAGGGCGACGCCGAATTCGACGTGTCGTTTCCCGTCGCCGGACGGTTCTCCTTTCCCACGCCGACCGTCCGGATGAGCGACCCGACGGGACTGTATCGGGCGACGTTCGACCGCGGCCCGAGGCCGACCGTCACGGTGCGCTCGCAGCCGCTCGACGTTCACGTCGGACGAGGTGGCGAGGCGATCCGAAACGCGTACGGCGACCACGAGTCCGATCGACCCGGTCCGGGGGTGACGACCCAGGAGATCAGACGGTACGTCCCCGGCGACGACCTCCGTCGGATCGACTGGAAGGCGACTGCCCGCTTGGCCGACGTCTACGTCCGCGAGACGCAGGGCGAGACCGACCGCCGAACGTCGCTGATCGTCGACCACCGCGGCCGGATGTCGGCCGGCGCGACGAACGAGACGATGCTGGATCACGCCCGCGAGGTCGCGATCGGGGTCGTCCGGACCGCCGCCGACCGTCGAGATCCGCTCGCACTCGAGACGGTCGGCGACGGGGGCGTCACCGGAACGGTCCGGTCGAGCACGACGACGCGGGCGTACGCTCTCGCCGAGTCGACCCTGTACGATCTCGAACCCACGGCCGGCGCTGTCGGTTCCGACGCTCGGTCCCCGTCCCGCGCCAAGGAGATCGCCGGTCGGATCGCGGGCGACGACGACTTCGCCCGCGTGCTCGACGCGTACGTCGGCGACCCGATCCAGTACGTCAGGCGGATCCGTGACGACCCACTCCTCGGGAGCGTTCGGCGGGTTCTGAGCCGAAACGAGGAACTCGGCCTGACCGTGATCGTGACGAGCGACGACGAGCCGGTCAGGCTTCGAGAGGCGATAACGACGGTCGTCGGCGGCGGCGGACGGGTACTGGTCTTTATCACCCCGCGCTGTCTGTTCGAGTCGACGGACCTGGCGGCTCTCAACGACGTGTACGACCGCTATCTCGAGTTCGAACGGTTCCGTCGAGATCTGGACGCCCATCCGAGAGTTACCGCACTGGAGATCGCCCCCGAGAGCCGTATCGACGCGGTTCTGGCACACCGTCGGGACGCTCCGACGGCGGTCCGCTGATGGCGTCGCGATCGACGACCCCGCCGCCGGCCCTCGTGACGACGGTCAGGTCACACCTCGCGCGCGACCCGTTCAGCCTCGGCGGGCTGCTCGTCGTCTTCGGCGTGGTGGCAACCGTCGGGACCCTTCGAGAGATCCTGCTGGCGGCCGCCCTCCTCTGTGGCGCGCTCCTTCTCCCGTCAACGCTCGCGTTCGTCGTCGCCCAGCTCGCGCTGGTCCCGCCGATGACGCTCGAGCTGTCGGTCGCTTTCGGGCTCACGCAGCTGGCGCTCCTCGCCGTGCTCACCGAACCCGCGAGAGAGGGCTCCGCTCCGCTCGCGATCCTCGGAACGCTCGCCGCGTACGTCGGCTTGGCCGGACTCGTTGCGATCGGTCTGCGTGAGGGACTCCTCGTGGCGGGCGGACTGCTCTGTCTGGCGGTCGCGCTCGGCGTGTACATCGCCCGACGGGTGACGCTCGTCCGGCTCGGCGTGGTGGACACGGAGCCGAAAGAGTAAACCCGTGACCCTCGAAACCAGGCGCGACGGAATGGACGGCTCCGAGAAGCCGGGATCGGGCCCGGAGACCGAGACGACGCGAGGGGGTCACGCGGCGTCACCCGACGCCGACTCGCGTGACGCTGCCGACCGACAGGTTCGCCTCGCGGTACTCGAAGCGGAGAACCGCCAGCTCCGTGAGGAGTACGCACGAGCGCGCCAGTCGACGTATCGCCGGACCGCGATCGGACTGGTCGCCGTCGGACTCGTCGCGCTCGTCGGCGGGCTCGGCTTTCCCGACGCCCGGACCGTGCTGTTCGCGCTCGGCGGGACCGGCGTCTTCGCCGGCGTGCTCACCGCCGTTCTCACCCCCGAGCGGTTCATCTCGGCTCGCGTCGGTGCCCGCGTACTCCGGGCGCTCCGGGCCGATCGGGAGGCCATGATCGACGAACTCGGCCTCCGCGGGAACCCGGTGTACGTGCCGGCGGACGGCGTTCGACTGTTCGTTCCGCGACGCCAGAACCGCCCGCTTCCCGGTGCTGCCGATCTGACCGATATGTTCGTGGTTCCGGCCGATGCCGACCGGGGCGGGGTGTCGTTCCACCCGACGGGCGAACCGCTGTTCGAGGAGCTCGAGACGGTACACGATCGCCCGATCGACGCGACACCACGGACGACCGCGTCGGTGGTCGCCGACGCGCTCGTCGAGATCTTCGAGCTCGCCGACGGTACGGCGTACGACGTCGATTCCGAGACGAACCGCGTCACGTTCGAGATCGACGGCACGGGGCTCGGCGATCCGACGGGCATGGACCATCCCGTCCCCTCCCTGATCGCCGTGGCGCTCGTCCGCACCCTCGAAACACCCGTTCGGGTCGAGATAACCGGCGACGACCCGCTGACGGTCACGTGTCGATACGATCCGCGGTCGGACGCGGCGACCGCGGAGGCGACGGCGGACGCGGCACCGGACGACGTGGATGGAGACGACGCAGACGCGGATGAGGCGGTGAACGGCTCGGAAACGACGGTGTAGTGCCGGATTCGAGCGTCAGGCGTTCCCGCACGTGACCGTCAGCAAGGCGTCGGCGATCCCCTCTCGTCGTCCGTTCTCCCGTCAGATCCGGTCACTCGATCGTCTCCGAGTCGGATCGATCCGTCTCGGGTTCCGCCCCGTCGGTCAGCGGTTTCGGATCCGGCTCCGTCCCGTCGGTCGTTTCGCCCGTGTCCCGTTCACCGGTCGCCTCGACGCTCTCCGTTTCCGTGAACGACACGTCGGCGCCTGGGGGTGCGATCCCGTCGACGACCTCCGCGATGACATCGGTCACTGACCGTTCGGCGAGCTCCGCGTCAGTCGTTCGGATCACCCGGTGGACGAGCACCGGCTCCGCAAGGGCCTTGACGTCGTCCGGGATGACGTACGACCGGCCACGGATCGCGGCGCGAGCCTTGCTTCCCCTGAGAAACGCCAGCGTCGCCCGTGGAGAGCCGCCGTACCGGAGCGCCGGCGAGTCACGCGTCCCCGAGACGATATCCAGGATGTACTCCTTGACGGGGTCCGCGACGAACACGTCGCTGACCGCCTCGCTCGCGGCCAGCACCTCCTCCCGTTCCACGACCTGCGGGACGTCCTCGGCGTCGAGCGAGGGCGCGTTGTCGAATCGATCGAGGACCTCCCGCTCGTCGGGGCGACTCGGCACGTCGACCGTATACTTCAGCTGGAAGCGGTCCCGCTGTGCCTCGGGTAACTCGAAGACACCCTCCATCTCGATGGGGTTCTGCGTGGCGACCACCATGAACGGCCGGGGAAGCTCGAGGGTCTGGTTCTCGATGGTGACCGTCGACTCCTCCATCGCCTCTAGGAGCGCGCTCTGGGTCTTCGGCGTGGCACGGTTGATCTCGTCGGCAACGACGAGGTTCGAGAACACCGGTCCCTTGCGGAGCTGAAACTCGCCGGTCGCCTGTTGGTAGACGTTCGTTCCCGAGACGTCGGCGGGGACCATGTCGGGGGTCATCTGGACCCGCCCGTACGAGAGTCCGAGCGCGCGAGCGAACGCGTTCGCGATCGTGGTCTTCGCGACGCCGGGAACGCCCTCGAGAAGCACGTGTCCGTCGGTGAGCAGCGCGACCGTGAGCCCTTCGAGGACGTCGTCGTTGCCGACGACGACGTCGCTCGTCGCCTCCCGGATCGCGTCGTACACCGTCTCGGGGCTACTCATCCTCCCCACCTCGGTCCCGCTCGGACAAAACGTCTGTCATCGCACGCCGGAGTCGCGTCTCGTCCCACTCGGGGTATCGACGCCGGAGCGCGGCCAGGACGGTCGCCTCGTCGACGGCGGGCCCGTCGTCCTCGGAACCCGACCCGAGGAGCCAGACCGGGAGCCGAGTTCGCCAGCGTCGCGGCAACGCTGCGCGCAGTCGACGTTTGACGGTGCGCGTGTCGCCGGCTCCGTGCCGTCCGTACCTCCAGATCGCGGCGACACCGAACAGCCCGAACGCGACCTGTGCCGCCGGCGACGACCGGAACTCCAACAGGGCGACGGCCAGCGGCGGCTGGTCGCCGGCGTGCGAGTAGTCGAGCAGGGTACGATCGCCCGCCTCCAGAAGCGCCGTCGCGAACGCCTCGTTGTCCGGCTCGGTCAGCATGGCGTTGATGAAGACGCTCGGGTCGCCGACGGCGATCACCCGTCCGTCACCGACCGATTCGACGGCGACCACCGGATACCTTCCCAGCTCGTCGTCGGGCGAGAGGGCGCCGGTCGCGTTGCGGTCGAGATACCCGAACGGCGACGTGGTGACGATCGCCGTCGCGTTCGTCGCCGGCGTTTCGTTTCCGACCGCCGTCGAGTTCGCGAACTCGACGGCGGTCGCGCCGTTCAGCGTCAGTTGCCCGACGCCCACCGTATACGGGCTCTCGGCGACGTTCGTCGCGACCGGCAGCGACGGCGCCCGGTAGTAACTCCGCTCGTCGCGGAGCCGTGCGCCGTCGAACCGCATGGTCGCGCCGACGTCGCCGAGGAGGCGATCCCCGTGCGGGCCGACGTCGTCCGCGACGACCAGCGTCCCGCCGGCCGCGACGAACTCGCGGACGTACCGTGAGTCGTTCTCCCCGTACGCCTCCGTCGGCGCGAGCGCCACCGCGACGGCGTCGTCGGGATCGGCCGTCTCATACGCACTCGTCTCGAGTACGACGCGAGCGTCCGACTCCCGATCGGCGACCTCGCGGAAGTCGCTCGTCCCGTCCCACTCGACGTTGTACGCGCCGAACGCGGCCGTCGTCGTGCTCGCGGCGACGACGAGCGCGACGGCGACGACGAGCGCCAACGCGTACAGGACGAGCTGCGGGAGCGCCGGCCGGCGCATCTACAGTATCCCCTCCGGGAGGATCTCGAGGATCCTGCGCACGACGATGTAGCCGAACCCGGCGAGGCCGATCACGATCACCGGGAGCAGTCGGCGTCGCCAGCGTGGCGTCACGTTGAACGGTGCCGTCAACTCGACGACGACGAGCAGCCCGATGAGCGAGACGACGAAGAAGAGCTCTAACGACAGCGACCCGAGCACGCTCAGGAGGACGATCGTGGCGAGCATCCAGGCGACGACGCCGTACACGAACCGTCGTCGCTTTCCGATGGCCATCACGCTCCGCTTCGTGCGAGGAGATATCAATCCTGTGGTACGATGGATTCCGCTCCCCGCCGTGAGCGGTCCGCACCGCTTCGGCGACCGAGTCGCTTTTGTTTGCCGTGTCGTTGGCGTGATGTATGGTCGATCGTCGCGGCGCGTGGCTGCTGCTCCCGGCCCCCCTTCGCCGGCTCCCGGCGGACCTCGCCGCGACGGTCGCCGTGACGCTGTTGACGCTCGCGACCGTGTTCGTCCCCGTCGTCAACGACACGCCGCTGCGTGTGGCCTTCGGGATCGTCTTCGTCCTGTTCTTACCCGGCTACGCGTTCATCGCCGCGCTGTTTCCGGAGTCCGGAAGCGAGGCGTCCGACGAACACGGACTCGACGCCACGGAGACGACCTTCAACTCAGACGACGGGCCCCGCCCGGTTCCGGGCACCGAGGCGGCCGAGAACGCCTCGACCGTCCGCCCCGAACGCGACGCCGACCCCGCCGGGGCGTCCGGTCGGTCGGGCATCGACGGGATCGAACGCGTCGCGCTGTCGTTCGGGCTCTCGATCGCCGTCGTCCCGCTGATCGGGCTCGTGTTGAACTTCACGCCGTGGGGGATCCGCCTCGTCCCCGTCACGACGGCGGTCGCCGGGTTCACGCTGGGTTGCGTCGCCGTCGCGGCACGGCGTCGTCGAGAACTGCCCGAATCGGAGCGGTTCGCGGTTCCGTATGACCAGTGGATCGCCGCCGCCAGGAGGGAGTTGTTCGAGCCCGACGACCGCGTCGACGCGACGCTCACCGTCCTACTCGTCGTCTCCGTGCTGCTCGCCGTCGGCAGCGTCGGATACGCCGTGGCGGTTCCGCCCCAGGGCGAGCAGTTCACCGAGTTCTACCTCCTCACCGAGGATCCGGATGGCGAGTTAGTCGCCGACGGATATCCGGAGACGATGGAGCGGGGAGAGACGACCGAACTGGTCGTGGGGATCGGCAACAACGAGTACCGGACCGCGACGTACACCGTCGTCGTCCAGCTCCAGGAGGTTCAGGTGGCGAACAACTCCACGACGGTGCTCGATCGAACGGAGCTCGACAGGTTCGAGACGACGGTTCCCCACAACGAAACTCATCACCGGCGACACACGCTTCGCCCGACGCGGAGCGGCGAGAACCTTCGCGTTCAGTACCTCCTGTATATGGAAGAGCCGCCGGATGATCCGACCGGCGAGAACGCGTACCGTGAACTTCACCTCTGGATGGACGTCGAGTGACCGTCCGGATCGACGCCGGCCCGTCGACCCGCCGCGATCGGTCCTCGGTCAGCGCCGTCGTCGGATCCGGTCGTCCAGTCAGTCGACTGACGGCTGGCCAGTCTCGTCCTCGACGAGCGGCGGTCGTCGGTAACGTCGTTGACGCGGTTCGGCTCGGCACGTCTCGCTTCGCTACCCGACTCCGCCGGTGACCCCCTTCGTAGGATGCCCACCGTCCTCACTCGATCCCACGGACGAGCGTGAGGACACGCTCCTCGTACTCTTCCGGCTTCAGACCGAGGTCGACGCCGACCGACACCGAGATCGCGGTGGACAGCGCCGCCTCGGTTTCGACCGCGAGGTTCTCGGCCGGAAACGCACCGCCGCCGACGAGTACGCTCCCCTCGGCCCCCCACACCGCCAGCCGTCCGGCTATCGGGAGCGCGTCGGCGTCGAGTTCGACGGCCTCACCGTCAGCGATCGGGATCGATATCGGACCGACCGGGACCGTTCCGCGGAGATCGGTTCGCCGCGCCGGCTCGTCGGCACCGACGCGAAGCGTCCCCGTTCCGACGCGTTCGATTCCCTCGACCCCGTTCGTGCCCATCTGGTTCACCATGATCGTACGCGCGATCGCTTCCACCTCATCGATCATTCGTTCCTGTCCGATCTCGCCGGGGAGACTCGTGAGATCCGGGTCGATCGTGACTCGCCCGGCGAAGAAGAGCAGCGGCGCGTCACGTACCTGGCCGAGCGTCTTCTCGACTATCTCCTCGCGGAGGGTCGCGTTCTCGTACACCTCGGTCGTCGACGTCGCAGTCACCCCTTGTCCCGCGATCGCGAAGTCGAACGCCTCCGTCCGTACGCGGTCGACGAGCTCCCACCCGTTCGCGTCGAGCCTGTCGTCCGGGACGGCCGGTGGACCCGCGGACGCGCTCGCGAGGCAGCCGGCGAGCCCCGTCGACCCCGCCACGCCCGCGCCCGTCGCGGCGAGAAACCGCCGTCTGTCCATACAGACAGCAAAGTAATTTATTCATTTGAAACTAACGCGTCTCCTCGGCGAGTCGATGGTATGCTCACGAATCGAGCGTATCCATCGACGGATCTCACTCGCAACGTGTCCGCCGTCTAAGAGTTGCGACTGCGACGGTTATCGCCAGCACCGCGGTCATGAAGGTGAATCCCGAGGTTTCATCCTCGACGACCGTGGTTAGCGTACCCGCGCTCCGATCGGCATTCGTGCTGACAGTGTACTCCGTTTCCCCGGTCGGTACTCCGGAAGTGTCGAGTCCGGAGAAATTCACTGTCGTCTCCTCGCCGGCGCCGAGAGTGATCTCCTGTCGCTCTACAAGTTGATCGTTCCCGATCTCGAGCGTAACGTCTTGTGTGGTCGACTCATTACCCACGTTCTCGATCGTTGCCGAGATCGTTACCTCCTCGCCCTGCTCGACCTCGACTGCGGCCGGGGCAAGATTACTGATCACGAGTGTTTCCGGTTCGGTTGTTGGTCCGTCGCCGGAGCCATCTCCGTCATCAGACCCGTTATCTCTGTCGTCGGAACCGTTGCCGTCGTCGGAACCGTTGCCGTCGTCGGAACCGTTGCCGTCGTCGGAATCGTCGCTGTCACCGGGGTCACCATCCGGATCCGAATCTCCAGCTTTTTCGACGGTAAGGGTCGTCGTCAGATCGTCGTTCCCGCTGTACACGCCGTACGTGTAGTTGCCGGGAGCGATCTCGATCGCTTGCTCCTCGAAGGCGAGTCGGCGAGATTCGTTCGGTGCGAGGTTCACCTGTTTGCTGTCGATCGCTTCCGAGTCGATACGGAGTTCGACGGTCTCTTCGGCGCGTTCGTCGCCGGTATTCGTCACGGTCACCTCGGGTGTGATCGATCCGCCTTCCTCCACGGTGGGTTTCTTCGGTGTCAGGTTACTTACCGCAACGAAGGCGGGTTCCGGAGATGGCCCGATAGTCAGCGTGCCCGTCCATGTCTCGTTGTCCGTCCGGATCGCGTACTCGTAGTTTGCCGGCGTGAGCTCGAGACTATCGTTCTCGAGAGTGACGGTCCGGGTCTCGTCTCCTGGTATCTCCACGGTTCGATCGTCGATGACTCGATCGTTGACGACGAATCGTATCGTCTGCTCACCAGTGGCGTTCTCTCCGTTGCTGATCGTCGCATTGACTGCGACCGGATCGCCCTGCTCGACCGTGGGTTCGTCCGGGTCGACGTCCATGACCTCGAAGTACGGTGGTTGCGTAGCCGCCTCGATAGTCAGCGTGCCCGTCCATGTCTCGTTGTCCGTCCGGATCGCGTACTCGTAGTTTGCCGGCGTGAGCTCGAGACTATCGTTCTCGAGAGTGACGGTCCGGGTCTCGTCGCCCGCTACCTCCACAGTCCGGTCGTCGACGACTCGGTCGTTAACGACGAATCGTACCGCTTGTTCGCCGGAGACGTTCTCTCCGTTGCTGATCGTCGCGTTGATTGCGACCGGGTCGCCCTGCTCGACCGCGGGCTCGTTCGGCTCGACGTCCGTAAGGTTGAAATATGCGGATTCGACGGCAGCCTCGACAGTCAGCGTGCCCGTCCGGGTCTCGTTGTCCGTCCGGATCGCGTACTCGTAGTTGCCCGGGTCCCGATCGACGGTGACGTTCTCGAACTCGATCGATCGACTCTCGTTAGGTCCGAGGTCGACCGTTCGATCGGCGAGGACCTCCTCATCGACGGAGAACGCCACCGACTGCTCGCCTGAGCGATCGCCGCCGTTAGTCACGTTCGCGTTCACGGTAACGGTGCCGCCTTCGGTGATCGCTTCGGGGTCGAGACTCACCTCCGGGAGCGTGAACACCGCGGGCTGTTCCGCAGATCCGGTCGAGACCGAGAGGTCGATTCGCTCGAGCTCTCCGGACGACCACGTGACATCGTCCGGATCGGTCTCGTTGACCTTGATCCGCTCGCCGTCGGTCGTGATGAGGTAGAACCGGACGGGCGTCCCCTCGTCGTCGGAGTTACCTTCCACGTACAGCTGTTCACCCCCCGCGGTCTCTTCGCCATACTCTCCCGGATCCTCGACGGTGATCGAGCCGCGAACCTCACCGTTCACCTCGGCTTCGACTTCGACTCCCGTCGCCGCCGGCTCGCCGTCGATCGTGATCTCGCCGTAGTAAGCTGCGGGCACGGATGGTGGCTCGTCTTGTTCGTCGGCGGTCACGGGCGCGGTGGCCGCCAGCGTCGCACAGAGGACGCATCCGATCAGTGCGAGCACACAGACGCGATGTGGGGTCACGGTGGCCGGTCTCACGCCCGTCCCTCCTCGCATATCCTCCGAGTCGCTACGCATTCTGCCCCTCCGGCCGTCTCGCCTCTCCTCCAGCAGCGGCGTAAGCGGGATCACTCCTTCCGGTCCGTGTGTCGGTCGTCTTCCCGGTCGTCGTCAGGATTCCGGACGAAGCGATCGTCGTCGACGCGGTTGAGTTCGCTCCGTCGGTTTCGTCTTCCTCCGATGTCGTATATTCCGTTTCGTTTCCGCCGTCGGAGTCGTCATCCGATGTCTGATTTCCGACGGTTTCATCTCCTCCGTCCGGCGTAGCCGTGTCGTCAGTGGTGGTTTGATTGGTGTCGTCAGTGGTGGTTTGATTGGTGTCGTCGGTCTCGTCTGTCTCGTTGGTGGTACCGTCGGTGGTGGTTTGATTGGTACCGTCGGTAGTGTCCCTGGTGGTGGTCGTGTTCTCGATG
>NZ_NHPJ01000093.1 GCF_002252985.1 Halorubrum halodurans
CGACCAGACCGACGACGCCGACGAGGCCGACCAGACCGACGACGCCGACGAGGCCGACCAGACCGACGACGCCGACGACGCGGAGTACGAGCGCGTCGACGTCGAGGCCCTTCCCGATCTCGTCGGCGAGACGGTCCGGCTGGAGGGCGAGGTCGTGAGCACGCGCCAGACGGGCGGGCCGACCATCTTCGAGCTCCGCGACGCGACCGGCGTCGTCGACGCCGCCGCGTTCGTCGAGCCCGGCGTCCGGGCGTACCCCGAGGTGGAGATCGGCGACGCGATCCGGATCGACGGCGAGGTCGAGCGCCGCCGCGGCGACATCCAGGTCGAGACCGAGGCGCTCGCGGTGCTCGAGGGCGAGGAGGCCGAGGCGGTCCGCCGCCGGCTCGCCGAGGCGCTCACCGCGAAGGCCCGACCCGAGGGCCTCCAGCCGCTCGCGGGCGACGAGGCGGTCGCCGAACTCGGCGAGGGACTGCTCGACGCGGCGGAGGCCGTCCGACGGGCGGTCCTCGAGTCGCGGCCGATCGTGGTGCGTCACCCGGCCACCGCCGACGGCTACGTCGCCGGCGCGGCGGTCGAGCGGGCCGTGCTGCCGCTCATCCGTGACGAGCACGCGAAGAGCGACGCGGAGTACCACTACTTCACCCGCCGGCCGACGGAGGAGCCGGTGTACGACATGGACGCGGCGACGAACGACGTCACCCGCATGCTCCAGGACCGCGACCGGCACGACGAGAAGCTCCCGCTCTTCCTCCTCGTCGGCACCGGCTCGACCGTCGAGTCCGCCGACGGGCTCGACCTGCTCTCCGTCTACGACGTGGAGGCGGTCGTCGTCGACGCCGCGGTCGCGGACCCCGAGACGCGCGAGCAGGTCGACACGCTCGTGTCGCCCGAGCTCGCCGCGGTCGACGACGACCTCTCGACGGGTGCGCTCGTCGCGTCGCTCGCGTCCGCGGTCAACGACGAGATCCGCTCGGACCTCGTTCACCTGCCCGCCGTGAGCTACTGGACCGACGCGCCGGACCGCTACGTCGACCTCGCGCGCGACGCCGGCTACGACCGCGAACGGATCGCCGAGCTCCGCGAGGCGGTCGCGCTCGAGGCGTACTACCAGTCGTACCAGGACAAACGCGAACTCATCGCCGACCTGCTGTTCGAGGACGGCGGCGACCTCGCCGCGCACGTCTCCGAGCAGTTCCGCGAGAAGCTCGAGACGGAGCTCGAGACCGCGAGCGCGAACGTCGTCACCGAGTCCGTCGACGGCGTCGAGTTCGCGCTCCTCGACACCGACGAGTACACCCACCGGTTCGACTTCCCGCCGACGCCCCTGCTCCTGGACGACCTCCACCGTCGGCACGCGAACGGCGACCCGTTCGCGACGGTCGGCATCGGCACCGACGAGCTGTACGTCCGGTCGACCGCGGACCTCTCGGTGCGGGAGATCGCCGCCCGCGCCGACGAGATCGCCCCCGCGGCGGACGTCTCGACGGCCGGCCTTCGCGAGGGGAAGATCGGCTTCCTCTCCGGCGAGCGCGACGCCGTGGAGGACGCCGTCGTCGCCGCCATCGCCGAGCAGTTCTAGGCCGACCGTCGCCCGTCGTCGGTCCCCGTCACGCCGCGGCTTTCACTCCGAGGTCGCCCGCCGGAACGGGCCGGGGGGCAGCCGGAGCTCGTCGAGTTCGGGAAGGTGTTTGACGTTGAAGACGACCTTCAGCTCGTCGGAGAGCGGGTAGCCGTTACACGAGAGCCGGAAGCCGCGCTCGGCGTGTTCCTCGGAGAGGATGTGGTTCGCGGGCTGGGAGAGCTCGCCCTCGACGAGGTAGACGGCACAGTTCGCACACGCGCCGCCGCGACACGAGAAGGGCCAGGAGAAGCCGCGGTTCTCGGCGGCCTCGAGCAGGCTCTCGTCGGGCTCGACGAGGAGGCGGCCGTGGTCCGCCGGGGCGAGGTCGGCGTCGGCGGCCTTCGCGAAGAGGTCGGCGTCGGCGAGGTCCCAGCCGCGGTCGGCGACCGCCTCGTAATCGAGGAACTCCACCCGGATCGAGCCGGTTCCCTCCCCCTCGGTGAGGTCGATGTCGGCCGGGTCGGGTCCGTCGGCGCCGTTCGGTCCCGAGCCGTTGAGGTCGCGCTCGGAGAGCTCCCGGTAGGCGCGTCTGACCAGTTGGAACTCCTCGACCGACCCGCCCGTGTCGGGGTGTGCCTCCTTCACGCGCTCGCGGTAGGCCCGTTCGACGTCGGCGTCGTCCGCGTCCTCGTCGAGATTCAACACGTCGAACGGGGAGACCATCCGGTGTCGGATCTACCCGATCGAGACACATAAACGTCTCACAACCGTCGCCCGCCGCCGGTATCCCGAGGGATATGCTACGTGATCGCCGCGGGTGTCGTGTCCGCCCGGAGATCCGACCGATCGATCGTTTCATACCCTCGGCACGGTTGGGTACGTGTAGCCATGCCACGCGACGAGCGGATCCCCGTCACCGTCCTCAGCGGGTACCTCGGCGCCGGGAAGACGACGCTCGTGAACCACCTGCTGGAGACCCCCGGTGACCGGCGGATCGCCGTGATCCTGAACGACATGGGCGAGGTGAACGTCGACGCGGAGCTCATCGCGCGCGAGAACGACGAGGAGGGCGTGATCGACCTCTCGAACGGCTGTATCTGCTGTCGGCTCCAGGACGACCTGTTGACGGAGGCGACCGCGCTCGCGGACTCCCGCGAGTTCGACTACCTCCTCGTCGAGTCCTCGGGCATCTCGGAGCCGATCCCGGTCGCGCGGGCGTTCCTCGAGGGGACGGAGGACTCGGCGATCGATCCGACGGAGCGGTTCCGGCTGGACACGACGGTGACCGTCCTCGACACGTACGGCTTCTGGAAGGAGTTCGACGCGGGCGCGGACCTGCCGGGCGGCGGGAACGCCGGGGCGGACGCGGACCGGCCGCTCGCCGACGTGCTCGTCGAGGGGATCGAGTTCTGTGACGTCCTGTTGTTGAACAAGACCGACATGGTCCCCGACGACGTGCTGGACCGGATCGAGTCGGTGGCCGAGCGGCTCGGCCCCCGCGCCGAGCGGGTCCGGACGACCTACTCCGAGGTCGACCCCGAGCGCGTGCTCGACACGGGGCGGTTCGACTTCGAGGAGGCGAGGCGCTCGGCGGGCTGGAAGCGCGCGATAGCCGAGAGCGAGGCGGAAGGCGGCGACGGCGACGGTCACGCACACGGCGGCGAGGGGGCACGCGGCGGCCACCCGCACGACCACACGGAGGGCGCGGCGGCCGCCCACGGCGTCGACTCGTTCGTCTACCGGAGCGACGACCCGTTCGCGCCGGGGGCGTTCGCGGACTGGCTCGACGACTGGGACGGCGCCGTGATCCGCGCGAAGGGGTTCGTCGCCGTCGCGGGCTCCGACGAGGTGATCGGCGTGAGCCAGGCCGGTCCGTCGGTCCAGGCCGGTCCGATCGGCGAGTGGGATCCCGACGACGACCGCCGGACGCGACTCGTCCTCATCGGCGAGGGCATGGACGAACCCCGGCTGCGGGCGGAGCTCGACGATCTGACGGCCGGGAGCGTCGCGGACGGGAGCGACGACCGGACCGCCGAGGACGTCTTCCCGATCTGAACTCAGTCGGTCACGACCGGCTCGGCCCGGTCGGCCGGGGCGGTCGCGGTCGCGGAGTGGTAGAACGCCTCGCCGGTTTCCGGATCGAAGAGGTGGAGCCGCTCCGGGTCGTAACCCACGGAGACGGCTCCGCCCGGCTCGAGCGAGGATCGCGGTTCGGCTCCCATCTTGACCGTCTCGTTCCCGATCGAGCAGTGGACGAGGAGGCTGTCGCCGAGCGGCTCCGTGACCTCCACGGTCGCGTCGAACGTCGTCTCCCCGAGGTCGGGTCGCTCGCGGGCCAGGTGGAGGTCCTCGGGGCGGATCCCGAGGACCGCGTGCCGACGGCCGCCCGCGTCCGGGTCGGCGAGCGGTTCGGTCCCGGCTCCGGTTTCGCCCTCGGCACTCCCCGCGGGTAGCGGGATCCGGAAGGCGTCGTGGACCGCGGCGCCCCCCTCGAGCTCCACGTCGATCATGTTCATCGCCGGGTCGCCGATGAACTCGGCGACGAAGCGGTTGGTCGGGAAGTCGTACAGCGCCTGCGGCGGGTCGACCTGCTGGATCCGCCCGTCGTCCATCACGACGACGCGCTCGCCGAGGGTCATCGCCTCCGTCTGGTCGTGGGTGACGTACACCGTGGTCGTGCCGAGCTCGGCGTGAAGCCGCGTCAGCTCCGCGCGCATCTGGATCCGGAGCTTCGCGTCGAGGTTCGAGAGCGGCTCGTCCATCAGGAACGCGTCCGGGTCGCGGACGATCGCCCTGCCGAGCGCGACGCGCTGGCGCTCCCCGCCGGACATGGCCTGCGGCTTGCGATCGAGCAGGTCGGCGATGTCGAGCGTCTCGGCCGCCTTCGCCACCCGGCGGTCGATCTCCTCGTCGGTGAACGACCCGGCGGCGTTCATCCCGAACGTGATGTTGCGCCGCCCCGTCATGTGCGGGTACAGCGCGTAGTTCTGGAACACCATCGCGACGTTCCGGTCCTTCGGCTCCGCGCCGGTGACGTCGCGGCTGTCCATGCGGATCTCGCCGTCGGTCGGCGTCTCGAGCCCGGCGAGCAGCCGGAGCGTCGTGCTCTTTCCGCAGCCGCTCGGGCCGACGACGACGAGGAACTCGCCGTCCCGGACCGTCAGATCGATCCCGTTCACCGCGACGACGTCGTCGAACTCCTTGCTGAGGGTCTCTAGGGTTATCGTGGTCATGTCATTTCTGTTGGATCGCGAACGTCTCCAGGAGCGGTTTCCGGAAGAGGATCATGAGCGCCAGCGGGGGCAGAAGCGTCAGCACCGAGCCGGCCATCACGAGCGACCAGGAGAGCTGCCCGCCCTGAACGTCGCCCTGAAGCAGCTGTAAGCCCACCTGCGCGACCTGGTTCGCCTCCGAGTCGATGATCACCAGCGGCCAGAGGTACTGGTTCCACGCGTAGACGAACATGATGATCGAGACGCCGACGAGGACGCCGCGCGACATCGGGACGAGCACGCGGAGGGTGAACTTCAGCGGCCCCACCCCGTCCAGCTTGGCCGTCTCGACGATCGACGTCGGGATCGAGAGGAAGTGCTGTCGCAGGATGAAGACGGTCGTCGCGCTCGCGATGTACGGCACCGTGATCGCGAGCAGGCTGTTGCTCCAGCCGAGGTCGTTCATCAGCTGGAACAGCGGGACGAACCGGACCGGGACGGGCAGGAGCAGCGTGAACAGGACGAAGAGGAACACGAGATCCTTGTACGGAACCCGGTAGTAGACGATCGCCACCGCGGCCAGCACCGAGACGACGAGCTTGCCGACGACGACGACGACCGACATGAGAAGCGAGTTCCACATGAACCGGGCGAAGCCGTAGTCGACGATCGCCTCGCGGTAGTTCTCGACCGCGTACGTCCCCGGCAGCAGGTCGGGCAGGCTCGTCACGATCCCCTGCTGTTTCGTGCTCACGACGACCGCGACGAGGATCGGAAAGAGGACGAGCCCCGCCAGGAGCCAGAGCTGGACGTGGACCCCGGCGGCGCCGAGGTCCGCCGTCGACTCGGTCGTTTCCGTCCCCGCCCCGCGGCCGAGCGCCGCACGAGCCGACTCGAACCGCCGTTTCGCGTACTGGATCGCGCCCGTCATCTCAGGCACCGTAGTAGGAGTACTCCTCGGTCAGTCTGAACTGGACGGCCATCAGGACGGCCACCACGAGGAACAACACGACCGACTTCGCCGAGGCGGTCCCGAAGTTGAAAAACGAGAACGCCTCCCGATAGAGGTCGAATATCAGAACGTTCGTCGCGTTCGAGGGGCCGCCGCTCGTCAGCAGGTCGACGAACGCGAACGTGCCGAAGAACGCGTAGATCGTGTCGATGATCACGAGGAAGAACAGCGTCGGCGTCATGATCGGGACGTACACCGAGACGAGCCGCCGGAGCCGCCCGACGCCGTCGATCTCGGCGGTCTCCGTGAGCGCGTCCGGGACGTTCTTCATCGCCGCGATCATGAAGATCACGTTGTAGCCGATCTGTTTCCAGATCGCCGCGAGCGCCACCACGACGAACGCCTGCGGCCCGTCGTTGAACCAGTCGAGTTCGATCCCGAGCGCCTCGATCGGTCCGGTGAGAACGCCGAGCGTCGGGTGAACCATGAACAGGAACACGAGCGCGCCGACGGCGGGGGGCAACGCGTACGGCCAGATCACGGAGATCAGGTACCAGCCCTGTCCGGCGTCGACCTCGTGGATGAGGAAGGTGAGGTACAGCGAGACGGCGATCACCCCGACCACCACGATCGCCGCGAAGACCACGGAGATCAGCACGCTGGAGTGGTACTCGGGGTTCCCGAGCAGCGACACGTAGTTCTCCAGCCCGACGAACTCCGGCGCGCGGCCGAAGCCGGACTCGAAGAAGCTGGTCCGGAACGCGAGCGCGGTCGGATAGTACAGGAAGACGGCGGAGACGATCGCCGTGGGCGCGAGAAGCAGCGCCGCCTCCAGCCGGCCGTCGAATATCTCTCGTGTGGACATCGGTTCGATCGACCTCGATCACTCGTAGTAGTCGCTCAGGACGGCCTCGACCTCCGATTTCATCGCCTCGATCTCCGAGCCGACGTCGTCGGCGTTGATGACGTCGACCGACTTGTTCTGGATCACCGTCTGGACGTTGCGGGCCGGACCGAGAAGCGCCCGCTTCGTGGCGGGATCGGAGGCGTCGCCGTTCCGGAGCTGCCGGAGCGCGACGTTGTACATCGGGTTCTCCTCGAACCACCCCTCCTCCCGGAGCGAGTCGACGGACGGCTGGGTGATCGGGTAGTACCCCGACCCCTTGTGCCACGTCGTCTGGACGTCGGGCTGGGCCATGTACCGGAGCAGGCGCCCGATCTCCTCGTACCGGTCGTCGGGCAGTCCCTCGGGGACGTAGAAGGACGCCCCGCCGATGACCGGCCCGACTCGCGTGTCGCTGATTCCGGGATACGGCGCGGCGTCGACGGTGAAGTCCTCGGAGTCGGCGATCAGCCCCGCGACCGACGCCGTGCTCGTGAGGACCATCGCGGCCTCCTCCTCGATGAAGAGCGAGGTCGCCTCGCCCCACGCCTCGATCCCCGGATTGGTGTAGAGGCCGTCGTCGGCCATCCCCTTCCACCACTCGTAGAGGTCGTGGACGGCGTCGGGCGTGTAGAACGTCGAGGGGTCGCCCGCGTGGCCGTTCTCCGCGTCGGTCATCAGCTCTCCCTCGAAGCCGTACCACGTCTCGACGAACCAGACGTGGTTCGGCCAGGTGATCCCGTACTGGGTGACGCCCTCGTCGACGAGCGTCTCGGAGGCGGACCGGACCTCCGCGAGCGTGCTCGGCGGGTCGTCCGGATCGAGCCCCGCCTCCTCGAAGGCGTCGCGGTTGATGTACATGATCGCGTTCGAGTTGTTGAAGGGGAGCGAGGCGAGCTCCCCGTCGACGGTGAAAAACTCGGTCACGTTGTCGAGGAAGACGTCCGTGTCGAAGCCGTCGGGGAGGATCTCGGCGACCGGTCGGACCCGGTCGGTGTCGAACACCTGTTGGGCGAACAGGCTGTCGACCTGGAACATGTCCGCGACGTTCCCCGAGTCGAACGCCGCGAGGGTGTTCGTCAGGACGTTCTCGTAGGAGTCCTGGAACTCCATGTTCGCCGCGATGCCGTGTTCGTCCTCGAAGCTCGCCGCGATCGAGTCGAGCGTCTCGCCGTTGGTGCCGCCCATGGCGTGCCACGCCGTGAGTTCCTCTGCGACCGGCGAGAACTCCGCTCCGCTCCCGCCTCCACCCGTACAGCCCGCCAGCCCGGTCGCCGCGGCCAGCGCCGCTCCGGTCGTGGCTAGCGTGTCTCGGCGTGAGATCCCGCGCGTCGCGTCGGTGTTCGACGTCATGCGACCGAAGGTGACGAAAGCCGACTAAAAGCCTCTGCTAAGAGGTCTACGGACGAATCCGAGCCCTACGGAGCGATGGAAGCGACACCGACCGATCGGAGCGGTACGGCCCCGTTCGAGTCCCACGGAGCGGTATATATTCCTCCGGTCGCGGCCGTCTCGGCCGAGCGCGACCGCCCGGATCGAGACTCTCCTCCGTCCGATCACGGCCGGCGATCGAGCAGCCCCGCGTAGTCGGCGATGACCCCGTCGACGCCGACCGCCGCGAGCCACCGGGCCTCGTACCACGTCTCGACCGTCCAGACGTTCACCGCGCGACCCTCGGCGTGGGCGGTCTCGACGAGGTCGACGCCCCCGGTTCCCCCGTCGGCGGCGATGGGCGTCCCCCGAACGAGGTCGATCGGCGGGTGGACCGCCTCGGCGTCGTGCTCGCGGGCGATCGCCAGGCCGTCCTCGACCGACCCGGACAGGATCGGCGCGACCGGGTACGAGGAGGCCTCGCGGGCCGCCGCCAGCGCGCCCTCACAGAACGACGAGAGGAGGACCGCGTTGTCGTGTTCGTCGAGGACCGAACACACGCGCTCGACGAACGGTCGCCAGGCCGCGGTCCGCTCCGCCAACACCTCCCCCGAGAGCGTCTCTCCGGGGCGCAGGTCGGCGCGGCCGGGGTTCTTCAACTCGACGTTCACGCCGACGTCGGCGGGCACCGCCGCGAGCAGCTCCCCTAAGAGCGGGACCGTCTCGCCGCTGCCGAGCACCTCGGCGTCGGTGACGGTGCCGGTGTCCGTCTCCCAGACGACCCCCTCGGCGTCGGTGAGCCCGAGCGCGCCGCCGGCACGTCCCGCGAGCCGGTCGTCGTGGAAGGCGACGACGTCGCCGTCGGCGGTCGGGACGACGTCGACCTCGACGAGATCCGCCCGACGGGGCTCCGGGACGTCACGGCCCGCGGCCGAGGCGGCCGCGGCGACGGTGTTCTCGGGATTCTCGCCGGCGAATCCCCGGTGTGCGATGAGCGTGAGGTCGCCGTCGGCTCCCGGCTCGGGCGGCTCGAAGGCGTCCGCCGGGATCCCGCCGTCGGCGTACGCGAGGCCGAGCGCGCCCGTCGCGGCGAGGCCGGCGGTCCCCGCGAGGAGGGCTCGCCGCCGCGCGCGAGGTCGGCTCGCGGTCGCGGACGAAGCGTCGGCGGGCGAGTCGTCGTCGGATCGGGTCATGCGTCGTGGCTGTCGCGTCGCGGGCATAGGGGCTGCTATGAACTCTCCCGAGGGGTCCGTACCGGGACGTACGGTCGCGGCGCGTTCAGATCCCGAGTTCCGCCTGGAGCTCGTCCCAGTCCTCGTGGAAGCCGTGGGTGGACTCCGTCTCGGCGCCGACGGCGGACTGGTACACCTCGTCGTACTGGAGCAGTTCGCCCCACCCGTCGTGGAACGCCCAGTTACAGTATTGACACACGTGTCGGCGAACGCGCCGGTCGGGCATAAGCGTTGGCGGCGTCGAAAAAACGGGAGAACGGTGCGTCGTCGAGCGGACGCGGCGGCCGACTCAGGGCTCGAGCAGGACCTTCGTGACGCCCTCCTCGCGGGCGTCGAACGCCTCGTACATCTCGGGGGCCTCCTCGAGGTCGACGCGGTGGGAGACGACCCAGGACGGGTCGGCGCGCCCCTCGATGATCATGTCGCGGAGGTACCGGTTGTACGCCTTCACGTTACACTGGCCGGTCCCGCACTTCAGCCCCTTCTCGAAGAACTTCCCGAAGTCGATGCCGAGCCGCCCCTGTGCGGCCATGTCGTCGGGCGCGCCGGGATCCTCGGGCACGTACAGGCCGGGGATGCCGAGCTGGCCCGTCGGCCGGACGACCCGGATCAGGTTGTTGATCACGACCGCCGGGTTCTCCTTGGCGGGCTGATAGGAGTAGTCCTCCGTCTCGGTGTCGACGTCGTCGGGGTCGGTCGCCTGGTACCCGACCGCGTCGACGCCCTTGTCCACCATCCCGCCGTGCGTCTCGATGATCTGGTCGACCGGGTCGCCCTCGGAGAAGTCGATCGCGTGGGCGTCACAGTGCTCCTCGGCCAGCTCGAGCCGGCTCGGCACCTGGTCGACCACGTAGATCTCCGCCGCGCCCTTGATCTTGGCGCTGTAGGCGGCCATCAGGCCGACCGGGCCCGCGCCGAAGATCGCGACCGACTCGCCGGGCTGGAGGTCCGCCAGCTCGGTGCCGTGCCAGCCCGTCGGGAAGATGTCGGCGAGGAGCGAGAACGCGTCCTCGTGTTCGCGGCCCTCGGGCAGCTTCAGCGCGTTGTGGTCCGCGTACGGGACGCGGAGCTTCTCCGCCTGTCCGCCGGGATACGGCCCCATGGCGACGTAGCCGTACGCGCCGCCCGCGAAGCCGGGGTTGACGTTGGTACAGAAGCCGGTGTACCCCTCCTCGCAGTTCTGACAGAACCCGCAGGAGACGTTGAAGGGCATCACCACGCGGTCGCCCGCCTCGAGCGTCGATACGGCCTCGCCGACCTCGCTCACGATCCCCATGTTCTCGTGGCCGAAGACGATCCCCTCCTCGGCCGCGGTTCGGCCCTCGTACATGTGGAGGTCCGACCCGCAGATACACGACGTCGTGATGTCCACGACCACGTCGTTCGGGTGCTCGATCTCCGGTTCCTCCACGTCCTCGACGGCGACCTCGTACGGTCCCTGATACACGACTGCCTTCATGAGTGATCCATGAGAACAGTGGGCACCACGTGACGTAAGTCTATTTACAGGTCAATTAGGCTTAACAATTCCATCACGATCGATAGTAATCATTATTCGCGGCGGGCGGCGTGCGTCGGACGCCTCCGCCGAGAGGTTCAAACCCGCTCGGCCCCAGTACGTGATCGAATGACTCGCACACGCATCGAGTGGGATCCGCGGTGACCTATCGACGGGGCGGCTACGTCCGGGCCGGCGACGACGCCGTGGAACGGGGCTGTGACCACTGCGGGTGGCACGCCGTCGCCGACTCCTACCCGGACCTGATCGCCGCCTACCAGCGACACCTCCGGGAGGACCACCCGAAGGCGTGGCTCAGGGCGTGAGACGGCCGCCGGGGGCGGGTTCCTGTGACCGGATCACGGGCCGTCGCCGGCCGCTCGACGCCGCCAGACCAGCATGTATACCTCCCACGGGTCGATCCCGTACCGGTCCGCGAGTTCGTCACACGCCGCGAGGTAGCCGTCGTACTCGTCGATCGAGGGCGGGTCCGGATACGGCTCCGCGAGGTCCGTCAGGTCGCGTACGGCCGCCCACGTGTACGGCCCGACGACGACGAACCGGTCCGGGTGGACGAACGCGAGGAACGCCGAGGCGACCGGGAGGTCGACGCCCGGCAGCGCGGTCAGCGCGTCGATCGCGTCGCCGTACGCCTCCCGGTCCGCCGCGACCGCGGTCGCGATCGCGTCGCGAACCGTCTCGAAGTCGGCTCCCTCGAAGGCGTCCTCCCGCCGGCTCCGGTCCATGCCCGTCGGCTCGTCGCCGAGGTACCGACGACCGTACCACCGCACCACCCACTGCGCGTCGCGGCGGCCGTACTCGCCGCGTCGGAACGCGTCGGGCATGGTCTCGACGGCCTCGGACTCGACGGCGTACAGCGGCTCCGTCGACCGATACGCCTCCAGCGCCGCCTCGACGTCGGCTCGCGAGAGGGTCATGTCGTCGCGGTCGGCCGCCCGGCACCTAACGCTTCCGTGCGGCCGCGTGAAGCGGCCTCGCGGGAACCACCGACACACTCATGGAACTAGCGGGATAGATCATGACACATGAACACGCTTCGAGCGGGTGATCGACGTGTCCAGTGAGAGTGACGACGCGGTGAAGACGATCTGCCCGTACTGCGGCGTGGGCTGCGGGATCCAGATCCAGCAGGGGGCGGACCGCGGCGACGTGAACTTCAGGCCGTGGGGCGACGCCCCGGTCAACGAGGGGCGGATCTGCATCAAGGGGGGCGCGGCGACGCAGGTGATCGACCACGAGGACCGGCTCACGGAACCCCTGATAAAGGAGGACGGCGCGTTCCGCGAGGCGACGTGGGAGGAGGCGTACGACCGGATCGTCTCGGAGATGGAACGGATCCGCGAGGCGCACGGCCCCGACGGCATGGGCTTTTACGGCTCCTCGAAGACGATGAACGAGGAGAACTACCTCCTCCAGAAGCTCGCGCGCCGCTACGGCACCAACAACGTCGACAACTGTACCCGGATGTGTCACGCCTCCACCGTCTGGGCGCTCCGGACCAGCCTCGGCGCGGGCGCGATGACGAACAGCATGGAGGACTTGGAGGCGGCCGCGGACGTGTTCTGGATCCAGGGCGCGAACCCCGGCGAGCAGCACCCGATCGCCAACAGCCAGTACTTCCGGCAGGCGGTCTTAGAGGGGGCGACCGTCATCCAGGTCGACCCCCACGCCAACAAGACCACGCGGTCGTTCGACATCGAGGAGACCGACCGCCACATGCACCTCCAGTTGAACCCCGGCGCCGACATCCCCCTCCTGAACGTCGTGCTCAAGACGATCCTCGAGAGACACGAGGCGGAGCCCGACGCGGGGTGGATCGACGAGGAGTTCGTCGCGGAGCGGACCGAGGGGTTCGAGCACCTGAAGGAGACCCTCGCGGACTTCGACAAGGAGGAGGCCGCGGCGGAGGCGGGCGTCCCGCTCGAGGACATCGAGCTCGCCGCGGAGAAGTACGCGATGGCGAACAACGCGGCCATCTTCACCGGGATGGGGATGAGCCAGCACACCTGCGGCGTCGACAACGTTCAAAACGAGATCAACCTCGCGCTGATCACGGGCAACCTCGGCAAGCCCGGCACCGGCGTCAACCCGCTCCGCGGGCAGAACAACGTCCAGGGGACGAGCGACGTGGGCGCGATGCCGAACGTGTTGCCCGGCTACCAGCTCGTCGACGACGACGAGGCCCGCGAGTCGGTCGAGGAGGTGTGGGGCTTCGAGGTGCCCGACGAGCCCGGCCTCACGAACGTCGAGATCTCCCACGAGGCGGGCAAGTCGGTTCACGGCCTCTACGTCATGGGCGAGAACCCCGTGATGAGCGAGCCCGACGGCAACGTGGTCGAGGAACGGCTGGAGTCGCTCGAGTTCATGGTGGCACAGGACATCTTCATGACCGAGACCGCCGAGTTCGCGGACGTGGTCCTCCCGGCGACGACGTGGGCCGAACGCGGCGGCACGGTCACCAACACCGACCGGCGCGTCCAGCGGATGCGCGGCGTCGAGAAGGTCCACGAGAACACGAAACACGACCTCGAGATCCTGATGGAGGTCGGCAGCCGCCTCTTCGGCGAGGAGGAGTTCCGCTTCGACGACGTGGAGGCCGTCTTCGAGGAACTGCGTGAGGTCTGTCCGATCTACCACGGCATGACCTACGACGGTCTCGGCGAGGAAGGGCTCCACTGGCCCTGTTACGAGAAGGGCGACGAGGGCGACCAGTTCCTCTACGAGGACTCCTTCGACACCGAGAACGGCCTCGGTCGGATCGAGGGCGTCCGCCACCAGCCGCCGGCGGAGGTGCCGGACGAGGAGTACCCGCTCATCCTCACCACCGCCCGCCTCGAGGAGCACTACAACACGGGAACGATGAGCCGGCGCTCGCCCACGCTCTCGCGACAGCATCCGGAGAACTTCGTCGACGTCCACCCGAACGACGCCGACCGCTACGGTATCGAGGACGGCGACACCGTGACGCTGCGGTCGCGGCGCGGCGAGATCGAGGTGAGAGCGCAGGTGACGGAGGACATCAAGGAGGGCGTCGTCTGGACGACGCCGCACTTCGCGGCCGCCTCCGCGAACCGGCTCACGAACGACGTGCTCGACGACCGCGCGAAGATCCCCGAGTACAAGGCCGCCGCCGCGGACATCGCGGTGACCGTCTCCGACGGCGACGAGCCGGCCGGCGACGACCCCGAGCCCGCCGACGACTGAGTTCTCCCGAACTCTTCGAGGCCCCGCTCTCACGCGACCGGAACGACCTCCAACGCTCTTGACCCGTGCCCGAGAAGGGCCGACATGGTCACGACCGACGCCGATCTCGACGACGGAGCGCCCGAATCCGACCTCGCCGTCGCCCGCGCGACCGACACGCGGCCCATCGAGGAGGTGGCTGCCGACCTCGGCTTGACGCCCGACGACATCGAACCGCGCGGGGCGGGCGTCGCGAAGCTCACGGGCGAGGCGGTTCGGTCGGCGACCGCGGGTGACGCCGACGGGACGACCGTCCTCGTGACGGGGATGACGCCGACGCCGAAAGGGGAGGGGAAGACGGTGACCACCGTCGGGCTCGGCCAGGGGCTGGCGGCGCTCGGGAAGTCCGCGGCGGTCGCGATCCGCGAGCCCTCGCTCGGGCCGGTGTTCGGGATCAAGGGCGGCGCGGCCGGCGGCGGCTACTCGCAGGTGTTACCGATGGAGGAGATCAACCTCCACTTCACGGGCGACATCCACGCGCTGACGGCTGCACACGACCTGATCGCCGCGGCGCTCGACAACCACCTCCACCAGGGGAACGAGCTCGAGATCGACCCACGACGGGTCGACTGGCCGCGCGCGCTCGACGTCAACGACCGCGCGCTCCGCGAGACGGTGGTCGGGCTCGGCGGCCCCACGCGCGGCGTCCCGCGCGAGGACGAGTTCGTCATCACCGCGGCCTCCGAGCTGACGGCCGTGCTCGGGCTCGCGAGCGACCTCGAGGATCTCAAAGCCCGGATCGGCCGGATCGTCCTCGCGCAGGACGCCGACGGCGACCCGGTGACACCGTCGGATCTGGGCGTCACGGGCGCGGTCGCGGCGCTGCTCCGCGACGCGTTCCGCCCGAACCTCGTCCAGACCGTCGAGGGCGTCCCGGCGCTCGTCCACGGCGGCCCGTTCGCGAACATCGCGCACGGCACCAACACCCTCGTGGCCGACCGCGTCGCCGCGTCGCTCTCGGAGTACCTCGTCACGGAGGCGGGCTTCGGCGCGGACCTCGGCGCGGAGAAGTTCGCCCACATCGTCGCCCGCGAGGGGATCGTCCCGGACGTCGCGGTCGTCGTCGCGACGGTTCGCGGGGTCAAACGCCACGGCCTGGAGATGTGGCCGACCGACTTCGACGCGCTCGCCGAGCCGGATCCGGAGGCGGTGCGTGCGGGGGTCGACAACCTCCGACGCCACGTCGAGATCGTCGAATCGTTCGGGATCCCCGCGGTCGTCGCGGTCAACGTCTTCCCCGACGACACGGAGACGGAGCTCGCGGCGCTCGAGGCGGAGCTCGCCGAGGACGGGATCGCGGTCGCCCGCTCGACGGCGTACCGCGACGGCGGCGAGGGGGCGATCGACCTCGCCGAGCGGGTCCGGGAGCTGGCCGGAACCGGCGAGTTCGCGCCGCTGTACGACGTGGACGAGCCGGTACGGGAGACGATCGAGACGGTCGCCCGCGAGGTGTACGGCGCGGACGGCGTGGAGTACGTCGACGGGGCGGACGACGACGTCGACCGCCTCGAGGGGTGGGGATACGGCGACCTCCCGGTCTGTCTCTCGAAGACGCCGTACTCCTTCGCCGACGACCCCTCGCTGACGGGCGTTCCGGAGGGGTGGACGCTCACCGTCAGGGAGGTGACGCCCTCGGCGGGCGCCGGGTTCCTCGTGGCCAAGACCGCGGACGTGATGACGATGCCGGGGCTGCCCGCCGAACCGGCCGCCGAGGGGATCGACGTCGACGCCGACGGCGACGTCTCCGGGCTGTTCTAGGCCGTCCTCCGCCGGATCGCTCCCGTCAGACCTCGCGTTTCTCCTTCGAGACGACCTCCACGTCCGCGATCCGTGTGTCCGGGTACTCCCCGTCGGCGTCCTTCTCCGCGGCCTTCACCATGTCCCAGACGACGTTGAGCCCGGTCGTGACGCCCTCGAGCGCCTCCATCTCGCAGCCGGTCTTGCCGGTCGTCTCCACCGCGACGCGCAACTCGACCCGGTCGTCGTCGACCGCGAACGCCGTGTCGACGTTCGTGATCGGGATCTGGTGGCACATCGGGATCGTCTCCCAGGTGTGTTTGACGGCCTGTATCGCCCCGATCCGGGCGGTCGCGAGCACGTCGCCCTTCCCGATCCCGTCGGCGCGGATCGCCTCGACCGTCGAGGGCGTGAGCCGGATCTCCCCGCGGGCGACCGCCCGTCTGGCCGCGTCTGGTTTCGCGCCCACGTCGACCATCTGGACGTCGCCGTCGGCGGTCGTGTGGGTCAGCTCGTCCTCGTCACTCATCGTACAGCGCGTGCGGGAGCCGGTCGATTAAGTCCGTCGCCACGAGCCCGTGTCCGTTCGCCTCCGCGGCCGCGTCGCCCGCGAGCCCGTTCACGTACGCGCCCGCGGCCGCCGCCTGGAACGGGTCCGTTAGAGCCGGCTCCGTCCCCGTCCGAGCCGTTCGCGGATCCGTTTGAGCCGTTCGCGGATCCGTCTGAGCTGCGAGCGCGCCGACCGTTCCCGCGAGCACGTCCCCGGTCCCGCCGACCGTCATCCCCGGATTGCCGGTGCGGTTCTGTCGGACCCGCTCCCCGTCGTCGCTCGCGATCACGTCGTACCGCCCCTTCACGAGGATCGTGTGGCCCACCTCGGCGGCGAACGCCCGGACGAGGTCCGCCCGCTCGGTCGGGTCCGCGGCGGTCTCGCCGCCCATCCCCCGGAGCTCGCCCTGGTGTGGCGTACAGATCAGCTCGGCGTCCGTGTCGACCTCGGGCACGACCCGGAGCGCGTCGGCGTCGACGACCGCCCGGCCGGCGAACTCGGCGAGGAACCGCCGAACGAACTCGACCGACGCCGCCGCGTCCCCCATCCCAGGCCCGATCACGACGACGTCCCGGTCGGCGGCGAGGTCGGCGACCCGCTCGAGGTGATCGGGCGAGAGCCGCTCTCCGGGAAGTCTTCGGACGATGAGGTCCGCCGAGTACCCCTGGACCTCGTCGGCGACGTTCGCCGGGCAGGCCACCCTGACGAGGTCGGCACCGGCTCGGAGCGCGGCCCGCGCCGATAGCGCCGGCGCGCCGGTGTAGGGCCCGCCGCCGACGACGAGGACCTCCCCGTTCTCGCCCTTGTGCGAGTCCGGATCGCGCCCGAACGCGAGGAGGTCGCCCGGCCCGGTGTACCGCTCCGCGGCCGCCGGGATCCCGATGTCGGCCACGGTCACGCCCGCGTCGAGCCGGTCGAGTCCCGGCTTCGCGTCGTGGAACGTAACGACGCGGTCCGCCTCGACGGCGACCGCCCCGTCCCCCCCGGTCGGCCTTCCCGTGTCGGCGTCGACCCCGGACGGGACGTCGACGGCGATCACGGTCGCGTCGAGCGAGTTCACCGCCGCGGCCGCGGTCCGTTCCGGCTCGCGCAGCGCGCCGGAGACCCCGGTACCGAGCATCGCGTCGACGACGACGGCCGGCGACCCGAGATCGAGGGCGGCGGAGTCGGCGACGGTCTCGGTCGGGACCTCGGCCGCGCGGAGCGCCTCCCAGTTCTCGCGGGCGATGTCGGTCCCGATCGACTCCGGTCGCCCGAGCAGGTGAACCGTCACGTCGCGGTCGGCGAGGAAGCGCGCCGCGACGAACGCGTCCCCGCCGTTGTTCCCGCGGCCGCAGACGAGCGCGACCGCGTCTCCGGGATCGCTCGCCGCCCGGACCTCTTGGGCGACCGCGTTGCCGGACGACTCCATCAGCTGTTTCCGCGGGACGCCGAGCGCGGCCGCGTTCGCGTCGACGGCCGCCATCCGCTCGCTCGAGATCATATCGGCGATCCGCGGGTGACGGGCATAACCGTGGTGGCCGCCGGCCCGCCGGACCCCGATCCGGGCCGCGGCTACGAGAGATGGCGGACGAGCGCGTCCGTCACCGCCTCGCGCTCGTGGTGGACCCAGTGTGAGGCGTCGGGGAACGTTCGGAGACGGGCGTCATCGCAGTACCCGACGCTGTCCTCGGCCATCGAGGGGAGGAGCGCGACGTCGTCTGCTCCCCAACAGATCAGCGCCGCCGGGGAGACGACGTCCTTCGACGGGGGTTCGGACCGACGGAATCCCCGGTACCAGTTGACTCTGGGCTCGACGCCCGTGTGCCGCCAGGCGGCCCGGTAGCGTTCGATCGTCTCCTCGTCGAACGTGCCGGGGTTCGACGTCACCTCGAGCGACTCGACCATGTTGGCCATGTCGTTCCGCCCCAACGCCCACTCGGGAAGCGCCGGCAGCTGATAGAACCACACGTACCAGCTCCGGAGGATCTGTCGGAGGCTGGACCGCAAGGTCTCTCGATACACCGTCGGGTGCGGGACGTTGAGTATCCCGAGCCGGTCGACGACGGAGGGCCGACGGAGCGCCACGTTCCAGGCGACGAACCCGCCGAAGTCGTGCCCGACGACGTGAGCCGACTCTCGACCCTCGCTGCGGATCAGTTCACGGACGTCGGCCGCGAGCTCGGAGAGCCGATAGGCGTCGATCCCGTCGGGTGCCTCGCTCAGATTACACCCCCGCTGGTCCGGGACGAGCACGCGGAACCCCGCCTCGACGAGCGGGCCGATCTGGTCGCGCCACCCGTACCAGAAGTCCGGGTGACCGTGTAACAGGACGACCAGCGGGGCGTCGGGGTCGCCGGCGGTCACGACGTGTAGCCTGACGCCGTTCACCTCCCGGTGGCCGGACTCGACGTCCGGGTCGGTCAACAGCGATGCGTCGGTGTCGATGTGCGTCTCGGTGGGTGACATCGGTGGGTGCCTCCGGTGACGACCGCGTTCGACGTTCGTGTCACGAACGGGAACCGGCCTCTCGGACGAGTGATCGTAGACGACGGAGCCGCATACGACGACTGCCACATCCGTGGGGTGACTTTTAGGTCCGCGAACCGCCCGCACGACGGGCCCACGTCGTGGACGGCGGCGCCCCACGTGGGAGACGGCGGCCGACTCACCGAACGATCTCGCCGAACACGCGCGCTTCGACCTTGCGGAGGTGCTCGCCGACCGTCCCCGGAGCGATCCCGACGACCTCGCTGACGTCCTCCAGCGACGCCCGCCGGGGTTCGCTGTAGTAGCCGAGATCGACCGCCGTCTCGAGCACCTCCTCCTGGCGGGACGTGATCAGTCTGGTGAACGACGAGCCGTCGGCCTCGTACGCTCCGGTTTCGAGGATCTCGACCGAGACGTACTCCGCCTCCTCGACGCGCGCGTACAGGTTCTTGAACGTCTCGTCGGTCCCCAGATACGTCACCTTCAGCCGGTCCTCGGCGGTGAACCGGATCGGCGTGTCGACCACGAGAAACGAGTCCCGTTGGAGCTCGAGCGCCCGGCGAACCGGCTCGGTCGGTTCGAACTGGCTCACCGCCATCCAGCGGTCCGCGCCGGCGGTGAGGTAACTGATGACGTGGGGCGACTCCTCCATGATCCGTCTGTACCGCTCCTGACTGCCGCTCGCCTCCGCGAACAACAGCACGGTATCGTCGGCGAGAAGCTCCACGTAGTGGATGGCCCGCCGTTCGATGGCGGGATCGTCCGTCAGCTTCCCCCCGAGCGGGTGGAACGCGCCGCCCCCGCTCGGCTCGATCGACATCGTGAGATACCGCATACGACGACGTAACGCGTGTCGAACTAAACTCTCATGGACGCCCCTCTTATATTCCACCAGTGGTGAGGCAGCGTGCCTACCGCCCTCCGGCGGTAATCGACTCCCGTGAACGATGCAACGCCACGAACGCCCGCCCGCCGGCCGACCCGTGGAATCGGCGGTCGCGACGCTTCCGGACGACGCCGTCGTCGACCGCGGATCGCACGAGAACGCGCCCGCGATCGTCATCCGGGCCGACCGCGTCCGTGAGGTCCTCTCGATGCTTCGCGCGGAGGCGGGACTCGATCACTGCTCGTGCGTGACCGCACAGGAGCGCGAGGACCGCTTCGAGACCATATACCACCTCACCGACTACGACGACCGGACGCGGGAGCTGTCCGTCGTCGTCCCGACGGCGGCCGACGACCCCGTCAGCGAGTCGGCCGCGGCGGTCCATCGAACGGCCGAGTGGCACGAACGGGAGGCGTACGACCTCGTCGGGATCGAGTACGACGACCACCCCGACCTCCGCCGGATCCTGCTCCCGGAGACGTGGAAGGGCCACCCGCTCCGGGAGGAGTACGACCGGGACCGGCCGCAGATCGTGGCGCTTCGCGAGCACGCCAACCCGATCAGCGACGACCGCCGGGAGGGTGACACCATGTTCCTCAACGTCGGCCCCCACCACCCCTCGACGCACGGGGTGCTCCATCTCGAGGTCGTCCTCGACGGCGAGGAGGTGGTCGACGTGGATCCGGACGTCGGCTACATCCACCGCTGTGAGGAGCAGATGTGTCAGGAGAGCACCTATCGCCACCAGATCATGCCGTATCCCGACCGGTGGGACTGGGGCGGCGCCGGCCTGCTCAACGAGTGGGCGTACGCCCGCGTCATCGAGGACCTCGCGGACGTCGACGTCCCCGAGTACGCGCAGGTGATCCGGACGATGAGCGCCGAGCTGTCGCGCGTTCTCTCGCACCTGCTGTTCGTCGCGATGTACGCGCTGGACGTGAGCGGCGAGTTCACGGCCACCTTCATGTACGGCTTTCGAGACCGGGAGGCCGTCCAGGACGTCCTGGAGGCGTTGACCGGCCAGCGGATGATGTTCAACTACTTCCGGGTCGGCGGCGTCGCGTGGGACCTCCCCGAGCCCCGCGAGGAGTTTCTCCGGAGCGTGCGGTCCCTCACCGACGAGCTGCCGCGGAAGCTCGACGAGTACCACGACCTGCTGACGAGCAACGAGACCTTCCAGCTCCGGTGTGTCGACACCGGCGAGCTGCCGCCCGACGTCGCGAAGGCGTACGGCGTCACCGGACCGGTCGCCCGCGGGTCCGGCATCGATTACGACCTGCGACGGGACGACCCCTACGGCTACTACGACGAACTGGACTGGAACGTCGTCACCGAGGACGGCCGCGACAACTTCTCTCGGGTACTCGTCCGACTACGGGAGATCGAGGAGTCGGCGGCCATCGTCGAGCAGTGCGTCGACCTCCTCGCGGACTGGCCGGAGTCGGAGCGCGTCTGCCAGGCCAACGTTCCGCGGACGCTGAGGCCGTCCGGCGAGTGCTACAGGGCCGTCGAGGGCGCGAAGGGGGAACTCGGGATCTACGTCCGCGCCGACGGCACCGAGACCCCCGCACGGTTCAAGATCCGCGGGCCGTCGTTCTCGAACCTCTCCGCGCTCCCGGCGATGGCGGAAGGCGAGTTCGTCGCCGACCTCGTCGCGACCCTCGGGAGCCTCGACACCATCATGGGCGAGGTGGACCGATGACGGGGACCTCGATCCCGTGGGGGACCGACTCCGACCAGCGGGTGACCTGTATCGCCTGTGGCGAGACGGTCGACCGGGGGGACGCCCGCGAGTACGACAAACACGGCGACCGCTGGAGTCGCGAGGGCAAGACGTTCGAGTACCTCTGTAAGCCGTGCGACCGCGACCGCTGTCACCAGAACCGCGACGGCCTCGAGGAGACGCTCGTGGCGGCCGGCGCCGGCCGCACGGACCGCGAGACGTTCCTCGAGCGGTACTGCGAGCTGACGATCGATGACGACCACGACTGACCGAAGTACCCACGATCGACGGACACTGACCACGACTGACCGATGACACGGACGAGCACCCGCCACGACCACGACGAGACGGAGGCCGACCCGGCGTCGAACCGACCGATGTCGGTTTCGGCCATCAGGGAATCGTACGACGAGTACGCCGACCGTATGTCCCGGTTCGAACCCGTCGATCGCGTCCTCCTCGGGCGCTATCGCCGGGCCCGGTTCGGAGACCTCGACGGGCGAGTGTTGGACGTCGCCTGTGGCACCGGGACCAACTTCCGGTATCTGCCGGACGCGGTCGACCTCGTCGGGATAGACGTCAGTCCCGAGATGTTGGCGAACGCCGAGGAGACGCTCGCCGACCTCGACCGGAACGGGACGCTCCGTCGAATGGACGCCGGGGACCTCGAGTTCCCGGCCGACAGCTTCGACGCGGTGATCTCGGCGCTGTCGACGTGTACGTTCCCCGATCCCGTCGCCGCGCTTCGGGAGATGGACCGGGTCTGTCGGCCGGACGGGACGATCCGTCTCGTCGAGCACGGCCTGAGTGACGTATGGCCGATCGCCCGGTTCCAGGAGTGGCGCGCCGACGCGCACTACGCGAAGAGCGGCTGTCGCTGGACCCAGGAACCGCGAGAGCTCGTCGAGAGCGCGGGCCTCCCGGTCGAAGACGTGTCGACCGGACCGTTCGGGATGATCACCACCCTCGAGGTGACCCCGACTCGGAACGCCGAACCGTGACGGGGCCGCCCGCCGACGCCTCGGAACCGCTCGTCGCCGGGACCCCCGTGCCGATCGGGGGGCGTCGATCCGGGCTCCGGTTCCGGATCGCTTTCGTGGGATAGTGATGGTACGTTGACTCATGACGGACCTCCTGATTCACGACGCGATCGTCGTGACGATGGATCGGGAGAACCGCGTCCTGGAGAACGGCTCGGTTCGGGTGAGCGACGGAACGGTTTCGTCGGTCGAACCGACCGACCCCGCGGACCGGGACGCGACGGCGTCCCGCGTGATCGACGCCGACGGGAAGGTCGTGATGCCCGGCCTCGTCGACGCCCACCGCCACACCGACTTCACGCTCGTCCAGGGGCTGTTCAGCGAACTCGCCGGCGACGAGCTGCTCACGGAGGCGCTCTCGTTGTACCACACCGCCGAGTCGGCTCTCGGGGAGTCGTTCTTCGAGGCGGGGTGGCGGCTCGCCTGTCTGCGTCAGCTGACGCACGGCGTGACCACCGTCAACGCGATGGACTTCACGCCGGCTATCGGGGCGGAGGCGATCGGCGATGCCGGGCTACGCGGCGTGATCGGACCGGAACTCGCGGACCTCCTCGATCCGGCGCCGGCGGACGAGCAGATCGCCGACGCCCGGCGGTTCATCGAGACGTATCACGGCAGTCACGGCGGGCGCGTCACGGCGAGCATCGCGCCGGGCGGGGAGGCCGGCTGTTCGCGCGAGCTCTGGGAGGGCGTGGCCGACCTCCGGGCGGCGTATCCCGACCTGCGGCTCCATACACACCTGTACGACTCCGCCGCGGCCGACACGATGGCGGCCGGAAGCGGGGCCTCCGACCCGCTCGACCTGCTCGACCGGTACGACCTCCTCGACGAGCGGACGCTGCTGACCCACCTGCTACACGCGGACCGGGACGACGCCGGGCGGATCGCCGAGAGCGGCGCGCACGTGCTTCACTGTCCGACCGTGTACAGCTACTTCCGGTCCGGCGGGCGAAGCTGGTTCCCCCTCCCGTCGCTCTCGGAGTTCGGCGCGAACGTCGTCATCGGCCTGGACGACCCCTTCTGGTTCGACTCGTGGGACCTGATCCAGGAGGCCAAACACGCCCGGCTCCTGTCGAACTACGAGTACGGCTCCCAGCAGTGGTCCTCCTACGACCTGCTCGAAGCGATCACCGTCGACGCCGCACGCGCGCTCGGGCTCGACGACCGGATCGGGAGCCTCGAACCCGGCAAACGCGCCGACCTGATCGTCGTCGACGTCGACACCCCGCGACACCGACCGTTCAGCAACCTCCCGTCAGTGCTCGTGAACACGGTCACCGCCGGGGACGTCGAGACGGTCGTCGTCGACGGCCGGGTCCTCATGGCCGACCGGTCGGTCGAGTCGATGGACGTCGAAAGCGTCCGAGCGGCCGCGACGCGGGAACGGGAACGCCTCGAGAGCCGTACCGGCTGGGAGACCTCCCTGGCCGGCAGCACGCCGCCGGACGAATCGATACTCCGGCGGGTGTCGTCGCGCGCCCTGCTGCGAGCGGCGAGGCAGTACGGGCGTGGTGCCCTCGCGCGCTGGGTGCGGTAGCCGGGTCTCACGGGGGGACCGATCGAAGGCGGACGAGCGAATTTTATATTGCGACATACGATTTACTCGATCGGGATCGGACACGGATTCGTCCCCCGACGGTCGCCGCCGACTCCGGAACGGTTAGGGGGCCACCGAAAGAGACCCACACATGACGCGTTCCGACTGGGGCGACTGGCTGCCGCGCGCGGTCGCGGAGGCCGACCCCGAGACGGTGTCGCTGTGGTACCTCGGCTGTAACGGCTTCGCGATCAAGGGTCGCGACGGGACGGTCCTCTGGATCGACCCGTACGTGGGCACGGGCGACCCGCCGCGGACGGTCCGGATGATCCCGGTGCCGTTCGATCCCGAGGACGTCGACGTCGCGGACGCGGTGCTCGCCACCCATGAACACACGGACCACGTCCACGGCCCCTCACAGGCCCCGATCCTCGCGAACACGGGGTGTGAGTTCCTCGCGCCGGACGACTCGCTGTCGGTCGCCCGCGAGGAGGAGGCCTGGACCGACGGGTGGGACGTCGACGACGACCAGTTCACCGCGGTCCGCGAGGGCGACGAGCTCCGGATCGGCGAGTTCACCGTCCACGTCGTCGAGACGCACGACGCGGACGCGACGCACCCCGTCGGCTACGTCATCGATCACCCGACCGGGACGGTGTTCCACGCCGGCGACAGCAAGCCCTCGCCGACGTTCCCGTCCCTGGCCGACGAGCACGACATCGACCTCGGGATCCTCGCGTTCGGGTCGGTCGGCACGATCCCCGACAAGGAGACCGGCGAGCCGGTCCGAACCAAGTGGTACAGCGACGAGAACGAGGCGATAGCGGCCGCACGCGACCTCGAACTCGATCGGCTCGTCCCGACTCACTGGGACATGTGGAAGGGGTTGACGGCCGATCCGACGGCGCTTCACGAGCACGCTCGAAGCTTCGAGTACCCGAAGCGGCTCGAGATCGTCGAGATCGGCGACCGGATCGAACTGTAGGCGCTCCGTCTCCGCGCGACGAGATCGGTTATCACGCCTGAGAGGTCGCCCGTGGAATTTAAGCCCTGGCTTGCGGAGGGTAGCGTATGAACGAACGGACGGCCGAAGCGACGACGACCGTCGAGGAGGACGGCGTTCGCGTCGAGAAGTCCTTCACCGACGACGCGTTTCCGGTACCCGCAGTGATGTTCGCGATCGTCTCGCGACGGGAGAACGCGGTCAGGGTTCGGATCGTCGACCGGATTCCCGAGGAGTTCCCGATGGACCGGATCGGCTTCCACCCCGACTACGAGAGCGAGAACTGGACGGCCTACAAGGACCATCGGGTGGAGTTCGAGCGGGTCCTCGAGCCCGGCGAGTCCGTCGAGACGGTGTTCGGGATCCGCGACGACGACCCGGACCTGGAGGAGTTCCTCGGAACGCCGGTCATCGAACACGTCCCCGTCGGCGAGGAGATCGGCGACGTCCTCGGCGCCGGCGAGACCGACGCGGTTCGAGAGGTGCTTTCGGGGGACCGCGCGACGCTTCCGGGCATGGAGAATGCGCCCGCCGACGCGGAGAACGCGCCCGTCGACGCGGAGGACGCCCCGGACCGGACGACGAGCACGGCCGAGGCCGACGAGACGGAGAAAGCGGACGAGGGGGAGACGGATCCGCTTCTCGACGACCCCGCGGTCGAAACGGACGCGGACGAACGCGAGGGATCGTCCGCGGACGACCGGGAACCCGACGAGGACGACGCGGCGGAGGGCGTCGAGGCCGGGCCGGAGCCGCGACCCGTCGCCGCCGAGACGGCGGCCGCGGTCACCCGGCGCGAGGACGCGTCGACGAGCGAGGCGGAACCCGACGATTCGGACGCGGAACCCGAAGGTCCGGGTGCGGAACCCGACACCGACGGAGTCCCGGCGTCCGCCGAGGGCGGGGTCGCGGCCGCGCTCGCCGAGGAGATCCGATCGGGACGCGTCGCCGAGGACGACATGGAGGTCCTGCGGTCGGAGCTCGACGTGGGCGTCCCGCGAAGCGTCGACGTCCGGATCAGCAGGCTCCAGTCGAGCGTCGCCGACATCGAGGCCTACGCCGACGCGCTCGCCGAGTTCATCGACGAGGAGGGGACCGCGAGGGAGATCCTCGACGGCCTCGACGCCCGCGTGGACGACCTCGAAGCCACGGTCGACGACGTCGACACCCGGCTCGCGGCCGGCGAGCGGGCACACGGCGAACTCGCCGACGATGTCGAAGCAGTCGAGACGACGGTCGACGAAGTCGAAGCGTCCGTCGAGACGATCGAATCGACCGCCGACGAACTCTCCGACACCGTCGAGGCCGTCGAGGACGACGTGGCGGCCGTCCGCGAGGACGTCGACGAGGTCGAGGCGACGGTCGACGATCTCGACGACACCGTGTCGGCGGTTCAGGCGACCGCTCACGGACTCGAGGAGACGGTCGAGGGCGTCGCCGGCGACGTGACCGCGCTCGAGGCGGACCTCGCCGGACTCGACGACGCGCTCGACGACGTCGACGACGACGTGGAGACGCTCTACGAGGAGGTCGACGACGCCGCGGCGGGGGTCGAGCGGACGGACGGCCGGATCGACGACGTGGAGGAGCGGCTCGGACGCTTCGACGAGGAGTTCGACGACCTGTGGGACGACCTCGCGGAGGTCGACTCCCGGCTGACCGACATCGAGGGACGGATCGGGGACGACTTCGAGGACGTCGAGGCCGAGCTGGAGGCGATACAGGACCACCTCGAGGAGCTCGAAGCCTTCCGGAAGCGGCTCAACGAGGCGTTCGGCCCGTAGCCGGTCGAAAGCGCAACCCGTTTTAGCCACGGCGTCCCATCACGGACAATGACGCACCCGCTCCCGGTGGCCGTTCCCCGAAAGGGCCGCCCGCTGGAGGCCGTCCTCGAGCGGATCGCCGACGCCGGGGGAACCGACGACCTCGACGCGCTCGCCGACCGAGTGAGTAACACGCTCCGCTACGAGAAGGCGGTGACGAAGGGGTCGGTCGAGGCCGACGACGGACCGTACCGGCGGCTCGCGGAGTACTCCGACCCCGAGGAACCGACCAACCCGGAGTTCACGCTGCTCCGTGACGACCGCGAGGGGAAGCCGCGCCGGATCGTCTTCGACGCCGCGACCGTCACCGTCGACGGCGTCGATCTCAAGCTCGTCGGGCGCGAGGAGCCGTTCCGGGCGCTTCGGACCCACGAGTTCGCGCTCGGGTTCGATTCGGCGGACCTCGTGTTGGAGGAGGTGGTCGGGATCCGGCCGACCGGGCTCGCCGGGCTCCAGGACGTCAACGATCGTATCGACCCGGTCGACACGGACGTTCGCGTGGTGAGCGGGCTCGGGGACACCGTCTACCACACGCTGATGGGCCGCCCCGAGGCGCTCGCGCCCGGCGAGGAGCTGGATCGGGCGTTCCTCGCGGAGTACGAGGGGCCGCTGTGTATCTCCCCGCGGTACGAGCGGCTCGTCACCGCCGTGTTGGGGACCGACACGCTCGAAAACGTCGAGTTCGTCTATCCGGGTCCCGAACGCTCCGAGGAGGCGGCCATCGCGGACGCGGGGATGGGCGTGTATCTCACCGTCACCGGATCGACGGCGCGGGACCACGGCCTCGTGTTGGGCGAACACCTGTTCCCGAGCGAGACCGTCGTGATGCGTAACACCGCCGAGGACCACCCCGACCTGAAGCGCGCGCTCGCCCTGTTCGACGGACTGAGCGCCGAGTCGGAGCTCGCGGTCTGATCCGGGACCGACGCCCCTACTCTCTATCGCGACATACGATATACGCGAGCGCGTTCGGACGCCCGTCGAAGCGCCCCCACGCGGCGGACGAGCGAGATACTCCCGACCGTTCGCGAGGTCTTCCACCCCCAATCGGCACGCGTTCGTCACGAAGCGGAGACCGGAGCGTGGAAGGGATCGGAACACTCCAACACGTGACCGTCGAGCCGAGGAAGCCGGGTGACACGAGCGCACGGGTCGTCGCGTGATGGACGCGCTCCGCCCTTCTCGCCTCGAGGACGGAACCGTCCCCAGGAGGGGTGTGCGATCGGTTCGAACCGGTCCGACTCGACGACCCGGTCGTCGTCTCGACGGCCGACCGGGCTCGTACGAACGGTTTCGATCGGAACGCCCTGGCTTGGAGTTATCCCGATTCGTGTACCCACGAACGAGATCTGAATAGCTCGGTTTGTGGGACTATATTTGATTTATCCAGTATTGTAGTGCTGTATCCGGCTCCAAATGTGGCCACATAACTCAGTATAAGTGACCTTATCCGTAATTCTGGGATAGATTCAAGGAGGTGGGGGGAGAGGGGGCACACGAATGAGCGACGACCGCCGATCGGTGAAGACGTACGTCCCGGCCGATCAGAAGACGCGCTGGCAGCGACACGCCGACGAGCTCGGGATGTCACAGAGCGAGTTCGTCAGGACGATGGTACAGGCCGGCAGACGAGGGTTCACGCTCCCGGAGGAGAGTACCCCCGAGGAGACCGGTTCGTCGGGGTCCGACCCTGGGGGTCACGACCTCGAAAGCCGGATCGAATCGGCTATCGCCGAGGGCCACTCGTCGTGGGACGATATCGTCGACGCCGTGTTCGACGACTTCGAGGACCGGCTGGAGGAGACGTTGGACTCGCTTCAGGAACGGGATCGCGTTCGGTACAGCGGGCGCGAGGGAGGGTACACGCTCGTCGATGAGTAGCACGGAGGCGACGGAAGACGTCGAGGACCCGGTCGAGTACTTCCTCGAGGACCTGCGGTACCACGGGAAGACGGAGCGAACGAGGGAGTCCTACGGGCGCGTTCTCAGACGGTTCGAGGCGTTTCTCGACGAGGAGACCGTCCCGTCGACGGCGACGCATCGCGACTGTATGGCGTTCGTCCACTCGCTGCGCGGGGACGTCACGGAGAGCACGGTCGCGACGTACGCGGCGTACCTCCACCGGTTTTACGGGTACATGACCGAGGTCGGGGCCTTCGACGGGAATCCGATGACCCTCGTGATGGAGGAGATGGACGAGACGATAGACAAGGACCCCGCCCGCCGGGACGTCCCGATCCCGCGGATGCGGTCGTTCGTGGCCGGGATCACCCATCCGCTCCACCGCGCGCTCGTCTGTACGCTGTTGAAGACGGGCATGCGGGTGGGAGAGCTGTGTAACCTCGACCTCCGTGACCTCTCGATGTCGGATCCGGAACTCGAGGCGGCGTACTCGCTTGGCACGCGCCCCGCGCTCGCGGATCGGCCGAACTCGCTGTACGTGACCCCCGACGCGGCGGTGGGCGAGGAGCTGAACGGCGAGGTCCGGACGGCTTCCAACAAGCGCAAACGCGAGACGGTGATACCCGTCGACGACGAGCTCCGGACGGCGCTGAAACGCTGGCTCGCGATACGGCCCGACGCCCCCTCCCCGGCCGAACCCCTCTTCGTCGGCACGTCGGAGGGCTGGGGCGAGCGGCTCGACCCGCAGGCCGTACGACACGTCGTCGAGCGGTACGCGCGCGAGGCGGGCTGGTACCGGACCGGCGGCGGGGCCGGCGAGAACGTCACGCCCCATTTCTTCAGACACTTCTTCACGACGCACCTCCGGGACCGAACCGGCGATCGGGGCGTCGTGAAGTACCTCCGGGGAGACGTCGCGGACGACGTGATCGACACCTACACGCACAACTGGGGGGATCGGGTCCGGGAGATCTACGAGGCGAACGTGTTCCGACTGTTCGAGTGAGACGGATCGCGCGGCGATCCCGTTTCGTGTCGCATTCGATGCGACGGAATATCGTCGCGTCTCGATCACGTAAACTGTATATCGCAATATAAATTTTCGTCCCCGCCGGCCGACGGTCGGCACGGTTCGAGGCGGCCCCACCAACGACGTTCCGGCGGTCTCCGCGGCGGCCCGACGGAACCGATAACAAGGGACGCTCTCGATACGGGGACATGGACCGGGGACGAGCCGCGACCGACAGGGACGACTCGGGACCGCTGGACGCGTTTCGGCGGTTCTTCGCGCTCGAACGGGACGTGTTGGTGTTGTCGCTCGCGATGTTCGCGTTCAGCCTCGGCTTCCAGATGACCAACCGGTTCCTCCCGGAGTACATGGTCGCGCTGGGGGCGTCCGGGTTCGTGGTCGGGCTCTTCGGCACCGTCGGAAACGTCGTCTCGGCGGTGTTCCCCTACCCCGGCGGCGCGATCTCGGACCGGATCGGGTCGCGGTACGCGCTCACGCTGTTCGGGCTGGTGTCGACGCTCGGGTTCGCCGTCTGGCTGGTCGCGCCGTCCCTCGGCACGGTCACCGTCGGCGGCGTCGCGATCCAGCCGTGGATCTGGATCTTCGTCGGCCTGCTGTTCGCGCAGGCCTGGAAGTCGTTCGGGCTCGGCGCCACGTTCGCGGTCGTGAAACAGGCGACCGACCCGTCGCGGCTGGCGGCGGGCTTCGCCAGCACCGAGACGTTCCGCCGGACCGCGTTCCTCGTCGGGCCGGTTCTCGCGGCCGTGCTGATCGGCTTTCACCCGACGTTCACGGTGAGCTTCCGGTACGTCCTCGCCGTCGCCGTCGTCTTCGGAGTCGTGGGGACCGCCGCCCAACACGTCCTCTACGACGCTTCCGGGGACTCCATCGGCGGCTCGATCGGGGGGATAGACCGGATCGGACGCGACGTACGCGAGATGCCGGAGCCGCTGCGGCCGCTCCTGGTCGGCGACACGCTCGTCCGTTTCGCGAACGGGATGGTGTACGTCTTCTTCGTGCTGGTGATCACGCAGTTCTACGAGGTCGGGTTCGAGACGACCGTCGCGCTGGCCGGGAGTTCCTACGGCGTCGACCTCTCTCCGGCGGCCTTCTTCGGCTACCTGCTCGGCGTCGAGATGCTGGTCGCGCTGCTCTCGATGGCGCCCGCCGCCAAGGCCGCGGAACGAGTCGGGCTCAAGCCGGTCGTCGGACTGGGGTTCGCGGTGTACGCCCTCTTCCCGATCGTGCTCGTCGGCGTTCCGGAGCTGCTCGCGTCGGTGCTCCCGCTCCCGTGGACGTTGGTGCTCGTCTTCGCGTTCTCCGGGCTCCGCTTCGCGGGCCTTCCGTCCCACAAGGCGCTGATCGTCGGCCCCGCCGAGCGTGGCGGCGGCGGACGCGTCACCGGGACGTACTACCTGCTTCGGAACACCGTCGTGATCCCGAGCGCCGCGCTCGGCGGCGTCCTCTGGGAGTTCGCCAGCCCCGAGGTCGCGTTCACGGTCGCGGCGGCGATCGGCGTCGTCGGCACCGGATACTTCCTGGTCTTCGGCGAGGAGTTCGAGGCGTACCGCTGACCGAACGCACCGCACCTGCCGCGCCGCACCCGCCGACCGTTTAAGTCAGCGCGAGCCGAACGGGAACCGATGTGTGGCCGCTACACCCTGTTCACGCCCGAGTCGAAGCTCGAGTCCCGCTTCGGCGTGACGTTCGGGGACGGCTTCGAGCCCAGCTACAACTGCGCGCCCGGCGAGGCCCTCCCGGTCGTGACGGCCGCGGATCCGGAGCGGGCGACCCGGATGACGTGGGGGTTGACGCCGTCGTGGGCCGACGAGTCGTTCGACCTGATCAACGCCAGAGCGGAGACGGTCCGGGAGAAGCGGAGCTTCGCGGACGCCTACGAGTCGCGTCGCTGTCTCGTCCCCGCGGACGGGTTCTACGAGTGGGTCGACGAGGGTGACGGAGCCGGCACGCGGCCGTACCGCGTCGCCTTCGAGGACGACCGACCGTTCGCGATGGCCGGGCTGTACGAGCGGTGGACGCCGCCGAAGCCGGAGACGACACAGACCGGGCTCGGCGCGTTCGGCGGCGGGACGGACGCGGGCGGCGACCCCGGCGGCGGGCGCGGCGAGGGCGGCCGCGTCCGCGAGACGTTCACGATCGTGACGACCGAACCGAACGACTTGGTCGGCGACCTCCACCACCGAATGGCGGTGATCCTCGCGCCGGACGAGGAGGAGCGCTGGCTCCGCGGCGACCCCGAGGACGCGGCGGCGCTCATGGATCCGTACCCGGCCGCGGAGATGGAGGCGTACCCGGTCTCGACGCGGGTGAACGCGGCCGGCACCGACGGTCCGGAGCTGATCGAGCCGGTCGGCGCCGGGTGAGGGCTCGGGGGCGGAAACCCGGCG